>JANTGB010000100.1 GCA_024763115.1 Desulfobulbaceae bacterium
AAGACCTTTAAGCCTGCAAAGAGGGAGATAGAGGCGATTAAAGCTGCGGCGGAAAGTACTTTTAAAAAGGACAAACGTGTTACAATTCGCCTTTACGACCATGACTTCAACGGGATTCAAAAAAAGGCCCTCCAAATGGGTATCCCTTATCAAACGCTGATTTCAGGTATCATTCATCGATACGTTGAAGGCGATCTAATAACAAAAAATGGCTGACAAGCGAAAAGCGGATACGCACTCAAGGGACGATTAACCATTGAATACTGTCAAGCGGATATCTCCCTGCTCTTATTGAGCCTCTTGCTGACCTCCGGGAAAATTGATCGGTCGGTGTGGGGGAGAAAAAGCGAGGCCACATACTGATCCTTGAAATTGTTGACCTCGGAGAGTTCAAAGCTTGTCATCCGCTGCACTACCGCGACAACGTCCCGGCGAATATGGTTGCTCAGTTCGCTCATTCCGGCGCCCATCAGGGAACCATTCCCCACATAAAGAATTTTAGCGGGATCAACCTCGGGCAGCAGGCCCACGGTCATGGCGCTGTCCAGATCGATAAATGAGCCGAATGCCCCGGCCAGAATAATCTGTTCAATATCACTGACTTCAAGTCCCACCTCTTCAATCAGGGTTTTAACCCCGGCAAAGATAGCGGCCTTGGCCCGGATAAAGTTTTGAATATCCACCTCATTCAGGACAATGTCCTGGTCGATTCCAGCCTCATCTCGCCGGACAAGGACAAATTCATAACCGCTTTTTCCCTCCCTGATTCTGGGGGTTTCCCGCTCCCGGACAAATTTGCCCCGCTGATCAAGCAGGCCCCGTTCAAACAGGGCCGCGACAATTATCAGCAGACCGGAACCGCAGATGCCTATAGGCGGTTTATGGTCAATGGTGGTCAGCATGGGCTCAAAGCTTTTAGGATGGAGACTGCAATCGGATATGGCTCCGGATGCAGCCCGCATACCGTGGCTGATGCCGCCGCCTTCAAAGGCCGGGCCGGCGGAACAGGCAGCGCAGACCAGCCATTCCCGGCTGCCGATAACAATTTCGGCATTGGTGCCGATATCGACAAAAAGGGTGAGTTTGTCGGTGCGGTACATGCCGGAACCCATGACCCCGGCAACAATATCACCCCCCACATAGCTAGAAATTGAGGGATAAAGCAGGGCAATGGCATGCTGGGATAACTGCAGGCCAAGATCAGTGGCCCTGATGGGCGGGAAAAAGGTGGAAACCGGCACATAGGGAGCGCGTCTGATATTGTTCGGTTCCAGTCCCAGAAAAAGATGGGTCATGGTGGTATTGCCGGCCAGGGTAACTGAATCTATCTCATCCCGGTTGATTGCGGCCTCAGTCAGCATCGCGTCAATAACCTTATTGATTGTCGCGGCCACCAGTTCCTGCATAAGTTCCAGGCCGCGGGGCTTTTCCGCCTGGATAATTCGGTTGATGACATCCTCGCCGTAACTTATCTGGCCGTTGTAGTCACCGGCCCGGGCCAGAATCCTGCCGCTGCGCAGATCCATTAACTGGCCCCAGATCGTGGTGGTGCCTATATCAATGGCCAGACCGAAATTACGGTCAATCCAGTTGCCGGGTTGAATGTTTACCAGGTGGGTTTTGCCCTGTTCGTGTACCGGACGGGCCAGGGTAACAGTAACCTTGAAATCCTGCTCCCGCAGTATCCGGCGAATTTTGCGCATTACCGCCAGGCTGATAATCAGTCGTCGTTCATCATATTGATTTTTCAGGCCCAGAACAATGCGGCCCGCGTCTGCCATGTTGTCCGTAGCTGCGGGCCGGGGCAGTTCGAGAAACAATTTTTCCACCGGCGGCACAAAAATACCCTGGCGTCGCAGTTCCTCAATATCAAAATAATGCAGCAGGGCCCGGTGGCGACGGGGTACGTCAAGGGCAAGACCGCCCTCCAACAGGCCGGACTCATCAAGCAGCCGCAGGCTGACATCACCTTCAACCTGGGTGGCACAGGCCAGGCGGATACCATTGTCATAATCAGCAGCGCTCAGTTTTTCACTTTTGCCGCCAGTGGTTTTGCCGGATTCCACCTTTACCCGGCATTTACCGCAGACCCCGGCTCCGCCGCATGAGGCATTAATATGGATGCCGGCCTGGTGGGCCGCCTCCAGCAGGGTAGTACCGGGCTTAACCTGGATCTGGCGGTTAACCGGTTGAAATATTACGGTATAATTGCTCATCAGGTTAATTCTCCAAGCTCTTCCACTGCCAGTTCCTTAAGCTGGGCCAGATCAAAAACCGGGCCGTCAACACAGACCAGCCTGTTGTCAAGATGACAGTGGCCGCAGACCCCGATCCCACATTTCATATGTCTTTCCATGGTGGTAATAATTTCCCTGTCTCTAAAGCCCATTCTGCTCAGTTCAGGAAGGAGAAAACGAATCATTATCGGCGGGCCGCAGACCAGAGAACTCCTGGGCCTTTCAATTTCAAGCCCGCTCAGCAGGGTGGTTACCACCCCCACCTGACCGTCCCAGCCCTCTGTGGCCGTATCCACGCTGAGCCGGCAGTCAACCCCGTTTTTCCGCCATAAGTCGATATCAGTCTTAAAGGCAATGTCGTCCGGGCTGCGGCTGCCGTATAGCAGGGTAATTCTGCCATATCCCCCTTTGTCCAGGCAATAATTTATTACCCCGCGCAGGGGGGCCAGGCCAATGCCGCCGGCAACAAAGAGCAGGTTCTGGTCAGCCAGCTCTTTCATGTTAAAAGGTATGCCATAGGGGCCGCGCAGGCCAACCATGGCGCCGGGTTGCAACCGGTGCATGGCCCCGGTCAATTTCCCGGCCAGCCTGACGCTTAATTCTATGGTGCCGGGCCGGGTAGACGACGAGGAAAAGGAAATGGGCGCCTCGCCGCAATGGGGAACCGACACCATCATGAATTGGCCTGGTTCATAGGAAAAGGATTTATTATATTCTTTATCTCTAAATTCCAGGACAAAGGTCTTGATCTGGGGATTTTCCCGGATAATTTTTACTATTTTCGCCATTTGCGGCAGATACATGGTCATTATTTTTCCTCCGCCGGCAGTTTAAGGTCATTAACCATTGCAATAAAACGAATCATGTCCACTCCGCCGAAGCAGATGTCCACGCAGCGGCCACAGCCCACGCAGCTGGGACGGCCATGTTTTTCCACATCAATTTTCAGTTTATGAAGAAAACGGCGGCGGATTGCCTGTTCAGCATGATTTACCGGATTATGCCCTCCGGCCATGCGGGTAAAGCCGCTGAAGGTGCAGCTGTCCCACTGGCGCAACCTGATGCCGTGAGTTTCGGCCAACGGCTGATCCACTATGGTGAAACAGGTACAGGTGGGGCAGATATAGGCGCAGCCTCCGCAATCCTGGCAGCGATCAGACAATTCCCGCCAAACCGGTTGCAGATCAGGATCAGCAGCCAGCCTTTTTACGGCCGGATCAACGTGAACCGTCCGGCGGAAATTTGATCTGGCCTCAAGCACTGCCTGGTACTGTTTTTTTCTGTCATCTTCGTCGGCCGGAGTAAAAAAATAACTCCAGCGCTCCAGCAGTTCCTCCCCCCTGGCCCGGTCAGCCTCGACATAAAAAGAGTCGCCCAGATCAGTAAACTGCAGGTCAAAGCCATATTCCAGAAAAGGGCCGCTGCCGGTATTGTTGCAGAAACAATGGGCAAAGGGCTGATTACAGCCCAGGGAAATAAGGATCGCTTCCTTGCGCCGGGCAAAATAAAGGGTATCAGCCCCGTTTTGGGAAAAAATGACATCCATATAAAGAACAGCAGTAAGATCGCAGGAGCGCAGGCCGAAATAGACGGTTGGTTCAGCGGAGACAACCGGCTCAAAGCTGTAATCCTCAGCGCAATTATAAGTGGCAAGAGGATCATTCTGGGGAAAGAAAAAAGGTTTCAGCGATGACTGGGCCTGATGTTCCAGATCAAGCTGTTGCCGGTCAAGATCGTCAATAACCTCAAACAGGGTGTCGCCGTGCCGGTTTTGCACCGGGGCCACCAGTTTTCCCCCTTTGCGGATTTTGCGCAACAGGGGAACAAGGTTGTCTTTTTTTAAGATTAATCCTTTCATTAATTTATTTTCTCCAATTGGGCCGCGCAGATTTTATACTCCGGACATTTTGCCTTGGGGTCACTGGCAGCATTGGTCAATAGATTTATCGGCGCTTCAGTAAAATGAAAAGAGGTGTAGAGCATGCCGGGGGCCACCTGTTCCGAGATCAATGCCCTTATTTTTATAGTGCCGCGCCGGGTCGCCAGATTGAGCATCTCGCCGGAAGCAAGGGTCAGAGATTCGGCATCGACCGGATTAATCTCCAGCAGGGCCTCGGGGCTTTCCCGGTTCAGAATATTGCCGGCCCTGGTCATGGCCCCGGTATGATAATGATGATAAACCCGGCCGGTCATCAACAGAAAGGGATATTCTTCATCCGGCTGTTCGCCCGGCATCTGGTGGGCGGCCGGGACAAAACAGCCCCTGCCCCTGGCAAAATTATACTTATGGAGAAATACGGTGCCGGGATGACTGCGGTTAAAGCAGGGCCACTGCAACCCCCAGGACGACTCCAGCCGGTCATGATACATGCCGCCGTAGACCGGGGTAAGCAGGGCAATTTCCTCCATTATCTCCGCGCTTGATTCGTAATTCATTTCATAGCCCAGCCGCCGGGCCAGAGCGCAGATTATGTCGCTGTCGGTACGGCACTCGCCAATAGGTTCAATGGCCCGGCGCACCATCTGCACCCGCCGTTCCGAATTGGTAAAGGTTCCGGTTTTCTCAGCAAAGGAGGCGGCCGGAAAAACTACATGAGCAAGTTCGGCGGTCTCGGTCGGAAAAATATCGGAAACCGCAAGAAATTCGAGATTTTCCAGGGTGTTTCTTACCTTTTCCAGGGTAGGGTCGCTTAACAGAGGGTTTTCACCCATGATAAACATGCCCTTGACCGTCTTGCCGCCCCCGTGGGTCATGTCCAGGATGGTCAGGCCGGGTTCGGCAGGCAGATCGCGGCCCCAGGCCCCGGAGAATTCGGCCCGCACCGCCTCATTGCTCACGGCCTGGTAGCCGGGAAAGACGCCGGGCAGGGCTCCCATATCGCAGGCCCCCTGGACATTATTCTGGCCACGCAGGGGGTCAACTCCGGTATCTTCCTTTTCCACGTTGCCGGTCAGCATGGCCAGATTGGCAATGGTCTGGACATTATCAGTGCCGCATATATGCTGGGTTATGCCCAGACAGTAGCAGATTACCGCCTTGTTGGCCCGGCCATACAGTTCCGCTGCCTTTTTAAGTTGAGCCGGCGGCACATTGGCAACTGCGGCCTTTTCCGTCGGATCGAGGCGGTAAAGCATATCGCGCAGCTCATTAAAATTTTCGGTGCGGTGTTCAATAAAGACATCATCATGGAGATTGTCGTCAAGAATAAGCCGCATCAGGCAGTTCAGCAGCGGGATATCAGTGCCGGGTCGATGCTGGAGATGGATATCGGCCCGCCGGGCCAGGGCTGTACGGCGGGGATCAATGACAATCAGCCTGCTGCCCCGGTCAAGGGCGCTGAAGATGCGCCGGGCCACCTGGGGATGGGCCTCGGTGGTGTTTGAGCCGATAACGAGAATAACATCGGCCCGGCCTATTTCTTCAATGGAATTGGTCATGGCGCCGCTGCCGAAGGTGGTGGCCAGACCGGCCACCGTGGGCGCGTGTCAGAGCCGGGCGCAATGATCGATATTGTTGGTGCCCAGAACCGCCCGGCTGAATTTCTGCAAAAGAAAATTTTCTTCGTTGCTGCATTTGGCCGAACTGAGCAGGCCGATGCTGTCGGGCCCGGATTTTTCCTTGAGCCGGGCCAGGGATTCAGCGGTAAAATCAAGGGCCTCGTCCCAGTCAACCTCCACCAGTTTATCTTTGCGGCGGATCAAGGGGCGGGTCAACCGTCGGGGCGAATGGATAAATTCATGGATGTGCCAGCCCTTGACGCAGAGATTACCCTGGGAAACAGGATGATTACGGCTGGGTGATGAACCCGTGACCCTGCCGTTTTCTACCCGGAGATAAAGACCGCAGCCACAGCCGCAGTAAACGCAGGTGGTTAAAATTTCCGCCATGAATTCCCCTCCTAAGTTAATGATATTGTTTTATCCCTAAGTTTGAATTTATTCAAATAATTTTGCAAGATAAAAGTTTGATTCAGAGTAACGACTCGCCGGGTAAGCATATTAATTAAGCTAACCTCCGCGTAATTGTAACTGGTAACAGGGGGCCTTGTAAGCAGTCACGATTAAGCGGTATTCAGTGTTGTTACTGTTTGATTTTCTTTGCCGTAATCAAGCGTATATTTTTTTAAAAAAAAGAACAGGATTACAAACCCCATTTTTTTCCTTGACAATATACCATTCCTGCCTTTATATATGCCTGTTTCATTAAAAAGTGAATTAGTGTTCATTTTGTGTCTAAGCTGTTTGTCTGGCATTTAATTTTTTACAAGGAGACTTTAAACATGTCGAAATTAGTTCCCCCTCATGGCGGTAAAGGTTTGGTATGCGCTTTACTTCACGGTAATGATCTGGAAGCAGAGAAAGAAAAAGCAGCCGGTTTGAAAAAGATTCAGGTTAGCGCCCGCGCCAAAGGCGACCTGATCATGATGGGTATCGGTGGTTTCAGCCCGTTGACCGGTTTTATGAACAAAGACGACTGGAAAGGCGTTTGCGAGAATTTCCAGATGGCTGACGGCACCTTCTTCCCTGTGCCTATTACCCTTGATATTTCCAAGGAAGATGCCGATGCTATAAGTGCCGGCGACGAGATTGCTCTTGAGGCGGACGGCGAGATCATGGCAACCATGAAGGTCGAAGAAAAATATGAAATGACCGATGCCGATAAAAAATGGGAATGCGAAAAAGTCTTCAAGGGCGAAGGCGAAGAGTCAGCCGATGATGTTTTCTGGAAAATCGCCGAAGAAGATCATCCCGGCGTTATCATGGTTATGAACCAGAAAGAATATAATATTGCCGGTCCGGTTAAAGTTCTCTCCGAGGGCGAGTATCCTGAAGAGTATAAAGGTGTTTACCTGACCCCGGCTGAAACCCGCGCCATGTTTGACGAAAAAGGATGGGCCAACGTTTCCGCCCTGCAGCTGCGTAACCCCATGCATCGTTCCCATGAATTCCTGGCCAAAATTTCCATCGAAGTATGCGACGGCTGCCTGATTCACTCACTGATCGGTAACCTGAAACCCGGCGATATTCCTGCCGCTACCCGGGTTAAAGCCATCGAGATTCTCATCGACAAATACTTTGTTAAAGATAACGTAATCAATGCCGGTTATCCGCTGGATATGCGTTATGCCGGTCCTCGTGAAGGCCTGCTCCACGCTACCTTCCGTCAGAACTACGGCGTTAACAACATGCTGATCGGCCGCGATCATGCCGGCGTCGGTGACTTCTACGGCCTGTTCGAGGCTCAGGATATCTTTGAGCGCATCCCGAAAACAGGCGATGCCGGCAAAGACCTGCAGTGTAAACCCATGAAGATCGACTGGACCTTCTACTG
>JANTGB010000101.1 GCA_024763115.1 Desulfobulbaceae bacterium
GTAGCCCTGCTACGCCTGCGGTTGCATGCAATTAGATCACTTCTCTAAATGTCCATATTACACCTTATCTCTACTAATTTATTTTTGAGTGAGCCCTGAGCTCCATGGTATTACCTTAAAAACGGTATCTATAGCCCAGGCAAAAGGCTCGGCCCGGCCTGGGGAAGCCCTTTTTCTCAAAATAATCCTTGTCAAAGAGGTTGTCCGCCTTGAGGATCAACCGATGATGCTCCCACAAGGTTGCCTCGAAACGCCATACTGTTTCCAGTAACCGGCCCGGTTCTCACGCGCCTCATCCGGAGAGCAGGGCACATCTCTGCTGCGGTTCTGATTATAACAGCGGCTCTCCTTGTTGACATCCTTCTTAAAAAAAATCACCGCCTGGTTTTTATCTTTTTGATCACACTGGTGGTAGACATTTTTTCCACCAGATCAATGGTCACAACCAGTCCGCCGGCCGCCATAACCTCTTTTGCCCCGACAATTTCACTGACCGCCCAATCAGCGCCCTTAACCAGCACATCCGGCATCAGGGTGTTAATCAATCCCAGGGGCGTATCATCACCAAAGAGAACAACATGATCCACGCATCCTAAGGAAGCCAGAACCCGGGCCCGGCTTTTCTCCGGGTTTACCGGCCGTTCCGGCCCCTTGATAGAACGAATTGAGGCATCATTATTCAGGCCCACTACCAGGCAGTCACCCTGTCGCCGGGCCTCCTCCAGATAGGTGACATGACCTTCGTGAAGAATATCAAAACAGCCGTTGGTAAATACTATCCTGCGGCCCGCATCCTTATATTGATCAATAATACCCGTCAATCCGGCAAGAGACATTATTTTGTCGGAGTCGGCAGTGCGCCAGGGAGTGATACCGGCTGTGTTAAAACGGCCCCGGATTTGTTCACAAAGATCAGGTTCAACCTGCTGCAGGCCAAACGCCTCCTCAGTGTCGGCTTCGCTGTAAACAGTCCCGTCCGGGCCGACAATCATGGAATGACCGGCCAGGGTATTACCGCAGCTCCTGCCGCAGCCGTTACAGGCAACAATAAAAATCTGATTTTCTACAGCCCTGGCCTGGAGCAGGATGCGCCAGTGGGCCAATCGTTCCAGGGGCCACTGAGCGGAAATCAGCAGAATCCTGGCTCCCCCGGCTGTCTGCAGACGGGCCGGCTCCGGAAAGCGAAGATCAAAACAGACCAGGCCGCCTGCCGGACCAAGGGCTGTGGCAACCAGCCCGGACATATTGCCGGGGGTAAAATATTTATCCTCGTTAAAAGGGACAAAGAGCTGTTGTTTGCGATAGCGGCCGACAACGCCGTCAGGACCGGTAAAATAAAGGGTATTGTAAAATTTTTCTTTTTTTTCGGTTGAAATACGTTCCGGCAGGGAACCGGCCAGATAAATATTGTATTGCCGGGCCAGTTCAGTCAGCTCCTGCAGGAGCTTATCCGTTTTGTCGGCCTGGTCTCGCAACTCGTCATAGACAAATCCTCCGGCCCACAGTTCCGGCAGGGCCAGCAGGCCGGGGCCGACGGGGGTCAAAGCGGCCAGTTGATTTTTAACTGTTGCCAGGTTGGCGTTGATGTCTCCGGCCTTGATATTAAACTGGATATATCCAAGAAAAGCGGTTTTGGGCGGCATTTTGTCGTCTCAACTTTGATGACTTGAAAAGTAACTGTTCATAGCAAAATTACAGGGCAACATCCTTGCGTGATTTCAAAATTTAGTGTTAATATGCAATCGCTTAATATTATATGACGTTTCAGGGCGGTTGAACCCTAAGTTGCGCTGCCCTTGAAACCTGAAATCCATTACAAAGGAGGGAAAAATGAACATTCTGCTTATTGGTTGCGGTGCTTATATGGATCAGGGCTATGGCTGCCCGGGGGAATACAAATGTATTAACGCCGTCAATGAAAAAAACGGCAAATTCGCTGAATATGATGATCCCAAAGTCGTGGGTTTTCTGCGCTGTAAATGTCCGGGCCGGGCAACAATATCTAATATCGGCATGGTCAAGAAAAATGTCAAGGTTGACGCGGTTCACCTGAGCAACTGCATGGTCAAGGCCCAGCCCATGTGTAAAAATCATGATTTTGATAAATTCAAGGAAATGGTCGAAGAAAAATTCGGGGTTAAATGCGTCCTGGGCACTCACGCCTATGATTGATTTCCGTGTAAGCGTTCACCATCACCTCATCTTTGCCCATTTCGGAGTCTACGCTTACCTGCCTGCTTGAATAGCACCGGTATGCTGCGCAGGCACAGGTAAGCGAGGAACGAGACTCCGATCCGGAAAGCTGCTTAATGTCTATAGATTCCGGCCAACTACACGCCGGAATGACGAAGTGAATGACAAATTATGGTTCAATTCCCTGCTATTGCAGGCTTTACGCGTAATTATATGATTAAATTCCACAAGGGCTATACTCAATAAATAAATGCATGATGATTGTAGATTCAACTGCCCCGAAGGGGCCTCTTTTTTCAAGCCGAATCTTGGAAAAAAGCTTAGAGACTTAAATATTGCAAAGATTTATTCCCTGGTGAACGGTTACCTTTCCGTGGTACATCTGTTACCAATCGTAACTGCTCACCGGGCACCGCATATTCGGAGTCGAAGTTTATGGCCTGTTTTTAAGGGTGCTTACCTCTGCGATCAGTCCGGCTTACGTATGAATAATACGCTGCGCCGACCTTATCACGAAAATCTATCTGAGTCTCCCTTTGGTCGCTTACCTGCACCCTGTAACCAGTTACAATTACAGGGGGTTAGCGAAGTTAGGACGCTTACCCCGTTAGTAGTTACAACCAATCTTTTATTTGATTTCAAGGTCGCCGGTCGGCAGGACTCCTGCGGGTGTCCCCCTTTTTCATTAGCCTTTCGCAGATACCTGTCTGCCGACGACCATAACAAGCAGTAAATCAGCCGCTCTTTTTACCCCAGAGAGGATCCCGGCCGAAACGATCAAACCACCAGTCTTCTGCATCCAGGCTGTCCGGATCTTCCAGGGTCAAAGGGAAGCGGAAGCTTTCGCAGTAGTCAAGCAGTACATCATAGGCTGCCGTGATTTCATGCATCTGTACTATAGAGGCCCTGGAGGAGTCGGTAGCAAGATCAGGATGATATATTTTGGCCATCCTTCGATAGGCCTGTTTTATTTCCTTCAGGGTAGCCTTTGATTCCAGGCCGAAAAGTTCCCTGGCCTCGATTATTTTCCGCCATTCTTCTTTCGTCATTTTATCCCGACTTTTTCCAGCTTTTCTCTTCGTGTTTAAGCAACCTGATAATATTATCCCTATGTTTCAGCCAAACCAGCAGCGCAACAAATCCGGCCAGGATCACCTGTTCCCTTGAGCCTTTGAGCAGGTAGACCAAAGGCGGCATTATCCCTGTCCCAAGCAATGAACCCAGGGAAACATAACCGGACAGATAAACTACCATGATAAAAAACAAAATGGCCGGTAAGACGGCAAGAGGATTGAGATAAAGAAAAACCCCAAGGGCGGTAGCCACGCCCTTGCCGCCCTTAAAGCCCAGATAGACGGGATAGAGATGGCCGAGAAAAGCGGCAGCGCCGCTGAACAAAATAATATTCGGATCAGAACTCGACAAATCGACAATATACATGGGCAGAAAACCCTTGCCGACATCACAGAGCAGGGTGGCGATTCCCAGTTTTTTACCCAGCAGCCGATTGACATTAGTTGCGCCGATATTGCCGCTGCCGGACCGGCGGACATCAATTCCCGCCATTGCGCCGAACAAAAGGCCAAAGGGAACCGCACCCAGCAGATATGAAATTAATATGTAAAACAAGGCCGGTTTTTTTATTTTCTTATATGATAACTACTCACTTGATAAGCACCCCTAACTTCGGTAACCACCGTAATTGTAACTGTTTACAGGGTGCAGGTAAGCGACCAACAGGAGACTCCGGAAGATTTTTGCGATCAGGCCGGCGCAGCGTATTCATTATACGTAAGCCGGCCTGATCGTGAAAAGAGGTAAGCGTTGACTCTGTTCGGTTACCTGTGAGTAGTTACCTTCTATGACAGGTGTTGCAGGATTTCCCCTTAGGCACTTTCATTTCCACATGGCAGGGCCAGCAGATTTTTTTATGAAAATCATTAGCCATTCCCTTAATATTTTTGGGAGTAATGCTTAAATTTCCGCCCCGGCCGCTGTCATGGCATCTGGTACATTTCAGTTTTGCCTGATGGGCATGGTGGGGAAAGATAACCGCCGGTTTTTTGCCCTGGACGGCAAAACGATCCTTCAAATTCATGGTTTCCGGCCCGGTTGCGGCCAGACAAATGGTTGAAATGCCAAACATACCTGTTACCAGGCCAAGTAAAATTTTCTTCATATGTCCTCTCTTTTTTATGATTTTGTCTTAAAATTTACCGCTTTTCTTTAAAATAATTTCCGCCAGAACCAGTGTAGTTATAATCACTCCCACCCAGCCGGCAAGCAAAAAATAAATCATTAATTACCTCCTTTTTAATACATTTCCTCAGCTTCATCTCCGGTTACTTCCTCCGCCGTCAGTTTTTGGGCGTCCATTGCCCACCAGACATAAGATATGTATGCCAGGACAAGGGGTATCATCAAGGCCACATAACTCATGACCGTTAAGGTATAACGGCTGCTTGAGGCATTATAAATGGTCAGACTGCTCTGCAGGTCAACATAGGAAGGATAAAAGGCGGTATTGTTTAAGGCAGGCAGCATGAAAACTACCAGGCCGACCAGCACGGT
This sequence comes from Desulfobulbaceae bacterium, assembly GCA_024763115.1. GTDB lineage: Bacteria > Desulfobacterota > Desulfobulbia > Desulfobulbales > SURF-16 > JANTFJ01. The sequence goes on from JANTGB010000101.1 coordinate 4,765, forward strand.
TCCCAGGCCGCTGAACCAGATGCCCTTGTCACTGGTTTTACGGCTGGTAAGGTAAACTCCCCAAATAACCAGGAGCAGACCGATAATAAGGGCAAAGAGCAACCTGGGCACGGCCAGCAGATTGTGCAGATATTTGCCGCTTTCCATTGTGACGATTTTTCCGACGGGATCAACGGCAAAGCCGTCCATGCTCACCAGACTGCCCAGGAAAAAAAGGAGAAAGGGCAGTGAGTAAAGCAGGTTTCTTAAGGCTGCTTTGCGGAGACGGTCAGTCAGGTGAGGATAATCGATATTATTGACCAGATACATTGCCCCCAGACAACGGGCCAGAAAAACCAGAAAAGCACCCAGTGAAAGATTGAAAAAATTGAAAGCCGCTTCAACTCCCCGCAGGGGGTGATGCCAGGTGACCTGGTTATATTCATTCAGGGAAAAGCCGGAACCGCTGTAAAAGGTGGCAACCGCAGTGCCGATGAGCAGCAGACTTATGCTGCCGTTAATTAAAAGAAACTTTTCATAGGTTCCGGCGCCGAGAAGATTATCCGGTTTTTTCCGGTATTCATAACTGACAGCCTGAATAATGAAGCAGAATAGAATCAGCATCCAGACCCAGTAGGCCCCGCCGAAACTGGTGGCGTAAAAAAGGGGAAAGGAGGCGAACAGGGCTCCGCCGAAAAGAACCAGGGTGGTAAAGGTCAGTTCCCATTTACGGCCCAGGGAATTTATTATCAGGGATTTTTCCAGTTCATTTCGAGTCTCGGTAAAAAGCAGGGTCTGGCCGCCCTGGACAAAGGTCATAAAAACAAACAGGGCTCCTACTATTGAGCAGATAGTCCACCAGAGAAGTTGTAATTGTGAATATTCCATATTTTCAAACATCGGCTACGCCTCCTCCGGGCCTTTATTTATCTGAGCCAGCATTATGCGTATTTCCGCGATCAGCAGGATCGTGAACAGAACCAGAAACATGAAAAATGTGGCTTGAATCGAGGTTGTGTTAATGCTGGTGCGGGCTACGGAAACAGGCAGCAGGTTTTGAATTGTCCAGGGCTGCCGGCCTACTTCCGCGACAATCCAGCCCGCCTGACCGGCAATATGGCCGAGAAAAAAAGATGCAAAACCGACTATCAGCAACCAGCGGTTATGCTGGATTTGATCTTTTGCCGTCAAAATAAGAAAGAGCAGAAAAATCAGGGGGAAGAGGGTGCCCAGGGCAACCATCAGATGAAAGCTGTAAAAAGTAAGGGGCACGGGCGGTAATGCCTCGGTTGCTTTATTCAGATAACCAAAGCCTAAAAAATCCTGGTCTTGCCGGAAAAGAGACAGAGAGTTTTGAGCCGCAAGATCATTATTTTCTCTTTTAGCCTTCTTGTACAGGGCCAGTTGTCTGATTGCCCTTTTGCCCCGGATAATTTTTTCATCAACTCCCATGATGTTAAATTGTTCATTACCGTAGAGAAGATCCTCGATGCCGGGAACAAATGAGCCGGGACTGCGGTTGGCCAGGAGCGAAAGCAGGCCGTCAATTTCCATGGCGACAATAAATGGTTTCCGGCCGTCCTGCGGTTCCTTCATCCCGCTGAGCAGGCCGGCGACAATCAGCGGCGCTCCTTCCCGGCCCTGATAGAGTCCTTCAAAGGCGGCAAGTTTCATGGGTTGTTTGCCGGCTGCGGAAAATGCGGCTTCATCTCCGGTGAGTCCGACCAACCCTGAGGACAGCAGGCCGAAAACCGAGGCTACCAGGATGCTTTTTTTCGCCATATCCTGGTGGCGATTCTTGAGCAGAAACCAGGATGAGACAGTAAGGACAAAGAGCGAGGCCAGGACAAAACCTGATGAAGTGCTGTGACAAAATTTACTGACGGCAACCGGAGAAAGAATAATATCCCAAAAGTTGTCCATCTCGAAACGGGCCGTATCAGGATTAAAAACCATACCTACCGGATTCTGCATCCAGCCGTTGGCCACCAGAATCCACAGGGCGGAAAGATTGGAGCCGATGGCCACCATCCAGGTGGAAAAAAGATGAAATCCCTTAGAGACCCTGTTCCAGCCGAAAAACATCACGGCAAAAAAGGTTGCCTCCAGAAAAAAGGCAAAAATTCCTTCAATTGCCAGGGGAGCGCCGAAGATATCGCCTACCATCCAGGAATAATTAGACCAGTTCGTGCCAAACTCAAATTCCAGGATTATGCCGGTGGCAACGCCGATGGCAAAGTTGATAGCGAAAAGTGTCATCCAGAACCTGGTCAGATTAAGCCACTCTTTCCGCCCGGTTTTTACATAAAAAGTCTCAAAAAAGGCGCAGAGAAAAGAGAGCCCCAGGGTCAGGGGAACAAAAAGCCAATGATACATCGCAGTCAGGGCGAACTGGGCTCTTGCCCAGTTTACCTGGCTTAAGTCAATATGCTCTATCAAAACTCTCCTCCATTGTCTGTTTCAACTGGTCGGGTCAGATTTTCCATGACATAATCGGCCCGCTGTTGATCCGTACTAAATTGGTGTTTGAGGAAATCAGGGAAAAAAAACAGTTTGATAACGGCAAAAATAACAAACAGTTTAATTAAGATGATTTGCCAGAGGTTCCGCCCGACAACCATGCTCCCGAAACCATCACGATAGAAATAACAAATTGTTTTTACAGTACTTTTCATAAATTATGTGTAAATATTCGGGTTGGGTAAAAGCTACCCTTCTCTATCCCTTTAAATGTTCGGATAGTGCCCCGGATTTGTTCGTTTCGGCGTGTTCACTATAGTATACTATG
>JANTGB010000102.1 GCA_024763115.1 Desulfobulbaceae bacterium
CAATAAATATATGCATCATGATTGCAGATTCAACTGCCCCGAAGGGGCCTCTTTTTTCAAGCCGAGTCTTGGAAAAAAGCTTAGGCGCTTACCCCATAAGTAGTTACCCGCAAACAAAACAAGCTTAAAGCACAGTCAAAGGTATAAAGGAGTTCATTTAGAACTGCGAAGCGTACTTGCGCTACTCGAGCAGGCCTGAATAGGCGAAGATGAGGTGCGGCTGAACAGTTACCGGATATTCAGAAAAATTATTTTACGAGATTTGTAATTACAGGAAAATTGTTGATATCAGTCCTCCGACCAGGACAACCCAGAGGATATCAATCTTGCAACGCAGGGCAATAAAGGCGGCCAGGCAGATGATGATGGAAAGCCATTGCCAATGTATAGCCAGGGAAAAACGGATAGTAACGGCAATAAGCAGGCCGACAAAGGAACAGATTATGCCCCGCATGGCATGCTGGAAGTAAGGATTGGTTTTTATTTTGTCAAACCAGGGAGTTATCAGAAGAACAATGAGAAATGACGGGGTAAATATGGCAATGGTGGTGATAATTGAACCGCTGATTCCGTAAAGCAGGAAACCAACAAAGGTGGCGGTAATAACTATGGGGCCCGGCGTAACCTGGCCCAGGGCAATGCCGTCCAGCAGGGTTTTTTCATCCAGCAGATGGTGCGCCTCGACAATTTCATGCAGCATCAAAGGCAGGGAGGCATAACCGCCGCCAAAGGCAAAGAGATCGATTTTCATCATCAGACCGGCCAGGCTGAACTGCTTTGGTAAAAAAAAGGCAAGCAGTAGTAAAAGGACGGTTATGACGGCCGTCAGTCCCAGGCCGAAATGAAAGGTCTGCTGCTGAAATTTCTGCTGAATTTTTTTGTGTTTTTCCGTTATTTTTTCTGTCTTTACCGTTTTTTTCGTGTTTTTTCCAGCCTGGCGATAAAGTAAAGGGCCCAGGGCCAGGGAACAGATAATAACGGTAACCGGACTGCCGGAAAAAATAATGTAAAGCGCTCCGGCTGAAGTCAGAAAAATATCCTGCCATGATTTAACTGTCTTACGGAAAAAGTTGATAGCCGCATTGGCCACCAGGGCAATGACAATGACCTGCAGACCGCTGAACAGTGAAATTACGGCCGGGACATCCTGCCCTGTTTTATAGGCGGCCGACAGGGCCAGCATAATGAAAAATGTCGGCAGGGTAAAACCGGTATAGGCGGCCAGGGCGCCGGGCGGACCTCCAGCTCGCAGCCCGGCATAGGCTGCGGCCTGCATGGCAGTGGCGCCGGGCACGGCCTGTACCAGGGCAACTCCTTCCTGAAAATTTTCCGGGGAAACCCAGTTATTTTTTTTGACGCAGAGATCACGGATATAAGCGACCATGGCCGGGCCCCCGAATGCGGTAAGTCCCAGGCGGAGAAAGGCCAGAAAGATTTTCAGGGAAGAAACCGGTTGTTTCAAGGTGTTTCAACCTCATATTCCCGGGCCAGAACCCCACTTGCTCTTTTAACAGCAGCCTGGGCCAGGTTATAGCCGTAATGAGCGTTATAATAATTTTTCATAGCCTCGGACAAAAGGGTTTCAGCATCAAGGACATCGGTTGAGGTATTAAGCTGGGATTGGTAGCGATCCTGATTTATCCGAAAATTTTCGCGGGCAGCAGCCACCGCCTTTTCCGCCACCTTGATTTTCTGCCGGGCCTCTTCCGCGTATAAAAAGGCTTCCCTGACCTCAAGGGTAATCTCGTCCAGTATTCTGTCCGCCTCTTTTTTTGTTGAGGCCAGTTGCTGCCGGGCCGCAACTACATCGTCATGGCTTTTACCCCATGTCCCCAGTTTCCAGGTGGCGGTAAGCTGAGCCTGTTTAAATTCGGATGGGCCGTCAGGGTAGCGACTCGCTCCCGGTTCATCGCCGATTTTCATATAGGAGGCGGAAAGATCAACAGTCGGCATATAGGGAGACCGGCTGAGAATTATATTATTTTCCGCCTGTTTAACCGCCAGCTCAGCCTTGACAAGTTCCGGCCGGTTTTCCCTGGCTGTTTGAAAAACGTCTTCCCAGTTCATCTCATAAGATTTATAATCCAGGATATCAACCAGGGAAAAATTATAGGCAACCGGTCGTCCCAGGAGAATATTTAATTTTGCCCGGGACAGAGATGTCCTGTTGGCAGCCATGAGAAGATTCTGTTTCCCCTGGGCCAGTTCAACCTCACTTTGCAGGAGATCATTTTTGGGAATAAGCCCTACTTCAAAAAAAGACTCGGCATCTTTATAATGTGAAGTCAGCCTGTTGAGGGAAAGACGGACCTCGTCTTCTATTTTTTCGCTGCATAGTATCCGGCAATAGGCCTCGTAAACAGCATAGATAGTATCATTGATTGTTTTTTCAAGCGTTGACTCAGCCCCTTTCAGGGCAAGTTCATTCTGCGCAACCGTTGTGACCAGAGCCTTGCCGTGAAAAATGGGCTGTTTAACAACCAGGCCATAGCTGAATTGATCATGGGGTTGGCCGTAAAAGGCCTGGGGTTGATGGATGTAATTATACTGGGCTCCCAGGGTGGGAAAGAGGTCTTTTTTGGAGCTGGTTAACATTGCCTTCCGGGCGACAAGCCCGATTTCGGCCTGCGACATGCGGGGATTTTCCGCCAAAACAATTTTGATACACTGGGACAAAGATAATTGTTCCACCCCGGAAGTTTCAGCATTTCCCGAAATCGCGGGCAGGAGAAGAAATAGAATGGCGCAAATAATTTGCTTACAGTTCATGGGCATCTAAAGATTGTTTATTGTTAAGTCCGAATGCCAGTTCATTTAAAAGATCAATGACATCCCGACCGGAAGAGGGGGGAAACCAGACCCTGACAAGTCCCTCTTCAGCGTTAATGGTTGAAACAACCGCAAGTCCGTCATAGCCTTCAAGGATAAATCGTAAAAAGGCTATACGGGCCGGAGATATTCGGAGAATTATGTGCCGACATTGTTTCAATAAGATATTACCGTTAAACATTAAGAGCAGCATCAACTCCGCCCATCAGATCATCATACTGCTGTATGCGGGGTTCAACAATTTCCCGGAGAAATTCCTCGGTCTGCTGCGGGGCCCGACCGACAAACTCGGAACCGTTACCGATCATTTTTTCCAGATCCGCCTGGGAAAAGGGTATGGCGTCATCATTGCCCAGCCGGGCCAGCAGATCATTATCCCGGCCTTCCTGCTTGACAACCCGCCCTGCCGCCAGGGAATGAACCTTGATTATTTCATGAATCTCCTGGCGGCTCTTACCATGCCCCACACATTCCATCAAGATTTTTTCCGTGGCCATAAAGGGCAGCTCCCGGCGCAGATGCCGTTCAATCTGTTGCGGAAAAACCACCATACCGCTCGTTATATTAAGATAAAGTTTTAAAACGGCATCAGCCAGGAGAAAGGCTTGGGGGATATCCATCCGGCGGATTGCCGAGTCATCCAGGGTTCGTTCAAACCACTGGTTGGCATAGGTAGCGCCGAAGTCGGCAGTCAGCCCCATGAGCTTGCGGGCCAGACCAGTCATCCGCTCCGAGCGCATGGGATTGCGTTTATAGGCCATGGCTGAACTGCCCACCTGCTTTTTGGCAAAGGGTTCTTCCTGCACCTTGAGATTGGAGAGCAGGCGGAGGTCAACCGCGAATTTATGGGCCGATGCCGCTATGCCGGCCAGGGTTTCCCCGGTCTTCATATCCAGTTTACGGGTATAGGTCTGGCCGGTAACCGCAAATACCTCGGAAAAGCCGAGTTTGTCGGCCACCAGCCTGTCAAGCTGCCGTACCTTGCCGTGGTCTCCCTTGAAAAGCTCAATAAAGGTGGCCTGGGTGCCCACCGTGCCCTTGGCTCCCCGAGCCTTTACCTGCTTTTCCAGGTTTTCCAGATAATCAAGATCAATCAGCAGGTCTTGAACATAAAGAGTAAAACGTTTACCGACCGTGGTAGGCTGGGCCGGCTGGTAATGAGTATAGCCCAGGGTTGCCAGGTCTTTGTACTCTCGACAGAATTTTACCAGATTGGCAATAACGTTGACCAGTGCTTTTTTAATCAGCTTCAAGGCATCGCGCTGCATGATGAGATCGGAATTGCAGCCGACGAACTGGGAAGTGGCACCCAGATGGATAATGGCCTCGGCCCTGGGGCATTGCTGACCATAGGCATAAACATGGGCCATGACATCGTGACGGATTTCCTTTTCTCTGGCTGCCGCAACCTCGAAATTTATATCTTCAGCATGCTTTCTAAGCTCATCAATCATTTCCCTGGTGACAATATCATCCAGCCCCAGTTCATGTTGGGCCTCGGCCAGGGCGATCCAGCAGCGCCGCCAGGTGGTAAATTTATTTTTTTCGGAAAATATCCATTGCATTTCTTTACTGGTGTAACGGCTGACCAGCGGTTCCTGATAGACTTCTCTGTTCATTTTCTTGTCCTTTGTTATCTGATATCCTGAAGCCGGGCAATGCTTTCCCTGATTTTATCCAGGCTGCCGGTAAATTTTTCCAGCTTGGCCTTTTCCTTGGCCACAATTTCTTCCGGAGCATTGGCCAGAAATTTGGGATTATTCAACTTGGCGCTGCTTTGTTTGAACTGTTTTTCAATCTTTCCCTGTTCTTTCTGCAGCTTGGCAATTTCCTGCTGAACATCAATATGACCGGCCAGAGGAACATAAATTTCAATATTTTCAAAAATATAAGAGGCCGCGCCTGCCGGACATTCGCCGCTGTCGATAATTTCAAGCTGATTGAGGCGGGTCAGATTACTGATAGTCCTGTCAAGTCCTGCCAGCCGCTTGTTTTTGTCCGAATCAGGACAGATTACCGTGGCCTCGATCTGTTCCGAGGGATGAATGCCCATCTCGCTGCGGATATTTCTAATGCCGGTAATTACGCCCATCAGTAATTTCGTGGTTTTTTCCGCCTCAGGATTATCCCAGCCGGTTCCGGCTTGAGGATAAGGTTCAGTCATGATGCTCTGCCGTTCACCCGGCAGGGCATGCCATATCTCCTCGGTAACAAAGGGAATTACCGGATGAAGCAGCTTCAGGGTCGCCTCAAGCAGGGTGAAAAGTGCCGCTTTAGCGCTGCTTTTCGCTCCTTCATCATCACCATAGAGATCAGCCTTGATCCATTCCAGGTACCAGTCACAGAACTCGTGCCAGACAAAGCTATACATGGCCGAGGCCGCATCATTAAAACGATAGTCGGCCAGGGCCTTATCCACGTTTTTAATTGTCTGATTCAAGCGGCTTAAAATCCACTGATGGGCCAGAGCAAGATCTGCCGGGTCAAGATCGGGCTGCGGCTCACTGTCCTGAATATGGAGGAGGCCGAAACGGGCCGCGTTCCAGATTTTATTGATAAAATTGCGGTATCCTTCAATCCGGTCTTCGGACAGGCGGATATCGCGGCCCTGGGCGGCAAAGGCGGTCATGGTAAAGCGCAGGGCATCGGTGCCGAATTTATCCATCACCAGCAGGGGATCCATGACATTACCCTTGGATTTGCTCATCTTCCGGCCTTGGGCATCACGCACCAGGGCATGAAGATAAACATCATGAAAGGGAATTTCCTTCATGAAATGGAGCCCCATCATCATCATCCGCGCCACCCAGAAAAAGAGGATGTCAAAACTGGTGATCAGAACCGAGGTCGGATAGAAAAATTTTAACTCAGGGGTGTTGTCAGGCCAGCCCAGGGTGGAAAAGGGCCAGAGCGCCGAACTGAACCAGGTGTCAAGGACATCGGTTTCCCGGCGCAGATTTGTGCTGCCGCATTTCGGGCAGGTATGAGGCTCGCTGTCGCGGACAATTACCTCGCCGCAATCCTCGCAATACCAGGCCGGAATTCGGTGCCCCCACCAGATCTGCCGGGAAATACACCAGTCGCGGATATTGCGCATCCATTCAAAATAGGTCTTTTCCCAGGAACGGGGATGAATTTTTACCCTGCCGTCTTCCACTGCCTTAATAGCCTCGTCTGCCAGGGTTTTAACAGAGACAAACCACTGTTTGGACAGGGCAGGCTCTACCACGGTATTACAGCGGTAGCAGTGCCCAACCCCGTGCTGGTAATCTTCAATGCCTTCGAGCAGGCCCAGCTCTTTAAGATCAGCAACAATTTTCTGCCGGCAGGCAAAGCGGTCAAGTCCGGCATACTTTCCAGCCTCATCATTCATTACCCCGTTCATGTCCATGATGGTAACGGCCGGCAGATCGTGGCGTTTGCTGATTTCAAAGTCGTTTAAATCATGAGCCGGAGTAACCTTTAAAGCGCCGGTGCCGAACTCCCTTTCCACATGTTCATCAAAAACAATGGGTATTTTTCGTTCCACCAGGGGCAGGATAACCGCTTTTTCCGCCAGGGAGTTGTAACGTTCATCGTCCGGATGAACAGCTACCGCAGTATCGCCCAGCATGGTTTCCGGTCGGGTAGTGGCCACGACCAGATAACCGTCGCCGCCGGCAAAGGGATAGCGAATCTGATAGAGCTTGCCGTCGGTTGGTTCATGTTCCACCTCAAGATCAGCCAGGGCAGTATGACAGCGGGGACACCAGTTGATGATAAAGTTGTCACGGTAGATCAGGCCCTCATCATAAAGGGTGGTGAAAACCTTGCGCACTGCCCTTGATAACCCCTCATCCATGGTGAATCGTTCCCGATTCCAGTCACAGGAGCAGCCCAGCCTTTTCAGCTGGTTGATGATCCGGCCGCCTGATTCCTGCCGCCATTGCCAGACCCGTTCAATAAATTTTTCCCGGCCCAGATCATGACGGCTTTTATCCTCGACTGCCAGCTGGCGCTCCACCACGTTCTGAGTAGCTATCCCGGCATGATCGGTGCCGGGTACCCAGAGGGTATTAAAACCCTTCATCCGTTTGTAGCGCACCAGAATATCCTGCATGGTGTTGTTTAAGGCATGGCCGACATGGAGCACACCGGTAACATTCGGCGGGGGAATGACAATGGAAAAACTTGGTTTGTTTTCATCCATTGTTGCGGCGAATTTGTTTTCATCCAGCCAGTATTGATACCATTTTTTTTCAACTTCCTTAAATTCGTAGGCCTTGGCCGGCCGACCGGGCTCGGTGTTTTCTGTTGTCATGGTGTTTTATATTTTTGTCTGATTCAGGTTACCTGAAAAATTGGTAACTGCTCGCAGAGTGACGGAGATTTCCGCGATAAGACCGGCTTACGTATGACTAATACGTTATGCCGGACTAATCGCTAAAATCTCCCGGAGTCTCCCTGTGGTCGCTTACCTGCGTCTTGTAAATAGCAGCGAAGCAGTATCATTCGATTACGAGGGTTAACGAAATTAAGTCGCTTGCTCGGTGAGTAGTTAAAAAATTGTTCTTTTAAAATCGTAACTGCTCACAGGGCACCGCATATTCGGAGTCGAAGTTTATGCCCTGTTTTTAAGGGTGCTTACCTGCGCGATCAGCCTGTCTTACATAGCACCA
>JANTGB010000103.1 GCA_024763115.1 Desulfobulbaceae bacterium
TGCGCCGACCTGATCACGAAAATCTACGGCACCCTGTAACCAGTTACAATTACAGGGGTTAGCGAAGTTATGGTGCTTACCCCATGAGTAGTTACTCGCGGCGTTTAAACGGGTGCAGGGTGGTGTTCATGGAGCGCTTACCGAATAATCAATAATTGTCTAACCCACTAAAGCCGGGCTGCTCATCAAAACTTGCCTTCCCGCAGCAATCGAGCCATATCCTTGGCATAATAGGTGATGATTATATCAGCCCCGGCCCGCTGAATACTGAGCAGGGTCTCGGCCATAACTCGTTTTTCGTCAATCCAGCCCTTAGCAGCTGCGGCCTTGATCATGGCATACTCGCCGCTTACATGATAAGCTGCCACCGGCAGATCAAACTCATCCCGCAGCTGACGGATAATGTCCAGATAGGCCACTGCCGGTTTAACCATAAGAATATCCGCTCCTTCTTCCAGATCAAGAGTGGCCTCGCGCAGGGCCTCGCGGCTGTTGGCCGGGTCCATCTGGTAGCCCTGCCGGTCTCCTTCCTGGGGAGCGCATTCCGCCGCGTCCCGAAAGGGGCCGTAAAAGGCGGAAGCATACTTAACCGCGTATGACATTATGGGTACCATGTCAAAATTATTTTCATCCAGGGCCTGGCGGATCTCGGCCACCCGGCCATCCATCATATCCGAAGGGGCTACCATATCAGCTCCGGCCCGGGCATGAGACAGAGCGATCCTGGCCAAAATTTCCAGAGTAGCGTCATTATCCACCCCATGATCAATGAGTACCCCGCAATGACCGTGACTGGTATATTCGCAGAGACATACGTCAGTGGTAATCATCATCTCCGGAGCCTTGTTTTTCAGTTCCCTGATAGCCCGTTGAATTATTCCATCTTTGGCATGGGCCCCGGAACCCATGGAATCCTTTTTATCAGGTAAACCGAAAAGGAGAAGATGATTAAGCCCCAGTTCCCGGCATTCGCGGGCTTCCGCTCCCAGCTGGTCAACGGAAATCCGAAAAACTCCAGGCATGGAACTTACCGGCTCCCGGACGTTTTTACCGGGCTGGACAAAGAGGGGATATATCAGCTGATCGGCAGCCGGCCTTGTCTCCCGCACCAGGGAACGGAACTGTTCATTTCTACGTAAACGGCGGGGCCGGTATTCTGGAAACATCATGTCTTTACTCCTCAGGGGTTATGTCAAAAAATTTTCACTGACAATATCATTAATAAATTTCTCAGGGTTATCAACCCCCTCTACCGGAACCACCACCTTGCCGATATCGGTTTTCTGACTCAAAAGCCTTAAGCCATACTCAAAAGAACTTAAAACCGCCTCGCATTTATCATTCAAGGTATCAAGATTTAAGGGGTCAATCTCCAACAGACGGTCAACGGCTTCCTTGCTGAAGACAACCGGGATTTCACATTCATCCGAGGTCATTTCCGCACATTGCCTGATATGGTCGATATAATCGGCAAACTCCTCGCAGACATGGCGGGGATCAAGATTTTCCCGTTGACAGCAGGAAGCCATCATGCCGAAACGGGCCGGGGTGCCGGCAATATCTCTGGAGGTCAGATAGCTCTCATATTTTTCTCCGATAAATTCAACCAGCAGCTGATGTTCTCTCCGGCTGAGCGTCCTGTATAAGTCCTCTTGTTCCCGGCGCAGATCAGGATCATTTAGCAGCCGCTCAAGTTCACCGGCAGGATCGGCAACCATTTCACTGGTCAAAACCAGATAACGGATATCAGTAGAAGGCAGAGTTTTCTCAAAAGGCAGGAGAATACGTTCCATGACGCTGAACAAACCCCTGGCCCCGGTTTTTTCCAGCACAGCCTTATGAGCCACAGCTTTTAAGGCCTCTTCCGCAAAAAGAATATTAATGCCGTAGGCCATAAAATCCTGCTTCTTACCCACTACAACCGAGCTGTTAGGGTTAAGAAGAATCTCAAAAAAATCTTCTTCAGTAAGAGTCTTCAGGCAGGAAACAACCGGCAGTCGGCCGACAAACTCGCTTTCAAAACCAAATTCAATTAAATCCTCGGCCTTCACCAGTTCCAGAAACCGGCTGTTTTCATTTTTTGAAGTGATCTGTTGGGCAAATCCAATGGAATTACTGTTCACTCTCTTTTTGATTATCTCTTCCAGATCAGCAAAGGAGCCACTCATGATAAAAAGAATATTTCTGGTGTTAACAACCTTTTTGGCCCGTTTGCCCGTGGTGCGGTAATGTTCCATGGCCTCAATCATGGAAATGGGATCATGAGGAACCTTAAGATCAACCTCGGTTTCTTCCATTGGTTTAAGCAGAGCGCGCTGCACCCCGGTGCGGGAGACATCAGCTCCGATCCGGTTCCGGCTGCCGGCAATCTTATCAATCTCATCAATATATATAATGCCGAATTCCGCCCTGTCTATATCATCATCAGCCTGGCGCACCAGATCACGCACCAGATCCTCAACATCAGCGCCCACGTAGCCGGTTTCACTGAATTTAGTCGCGTCTCCCTTAATAAACGGCACGCCGATATAACGGGCTATAAGTTTAAGCAGATATGTTTTACCCACTCCGGTGGGGCCGACTAACAGGACATTGCCCTTAATCATTCCGGGCCGCCGGTTACGCCGTCCTTTTTCCAGTTCCTTCCTGATCCGGTTAAAATGGGTACATATCTTGGTGGAAAGCACGGCTTTGGCCTCATCCTGCCGGACAACATATTCATCCAGATAGGCAATAAGTTCCTGGGGCTTAAGGTCAAAATTAAATTTCGCCCTCTTATTTTCGGCCTTGCCCAAGCGCTGTTGCTCCGCCATTTCCGCCTGGGAAAACATGCCGGCTGATACCAGTTTTACCTTGCCGCCATATTTTTTGGCCAGATAATCGCCGATTTCCGTTTCCAGATCCTTCTGGCTCGGCAAATTTGTTACATTGTCATCACTCATGATTGTATCTCACTCATTATACTTCCAGGCCCAGGGCCTTGATCTTTTTATGTAAATGGCTGCGCTCCACCCCGATCTTTTCAGCTGTCCGGGAAACATTACCCTTATTTTCATTTAACTGGGAACGAATAAATTCCCGTTCAAAATATTTTTTGGCCTCTTTAAAGGTCATTGCTGCAATTTCAGCCTGGTGGGCCGATAAATCAGCTTCACCACTTGAATCAGCTCCGGTATTTCCCCGAACCAGGGGGAGAAATTCCTTTATGTTTTCAGCCGTTATCTCAGGGTCTCCGACCATTATAGCCAGTCTTTCCAGAAAATTTCTGACCTCGCGGACATTACCCGGCCAGCTGTGCCGGGCCATCAGTTTCAGCGCTTCTGCGGTAAATTTCTTGCGGCTGAACCCCTTGCGGTAAAGGACGGTCATTATGTCTTCAACCAGCAGGGGCAGATCCTCAATGCGCTCCCGCAGGGGAGGCACGGTAATGGGCACCACGTTTAAACGCCAGAACAGATCAGCGCGAAAATTCCCCTCACCTATCTCATGTTCCAGATCCTTGTTTGTTGCGGCCAGCACCCGGACATTGACAAAAATAGTTTTGGAGCCCCCTACCCTTTCAAATTTCTGTTCCTGGAGAATGCGCAAAATTTTTGCCTGAGTTTTCAAGCTCATATCGCCGATTTCATCCAGGAAAAGAATTCCGCCGTTGGCCAGATCAAACTTCCCCCGTTTACTGGAGTCGGCCCCGGTAAAAGAACCTTTCTCATGGCCGAACAGTTCGCTCTCAATAAGTTCTTCGGGAATAGCCGCGCAGTTCACCTCAATCATGGGTTTGTCGGCCATGGAGGACAGGCGGTGGATGGTCTGGGCCACCACCTCTTTACCTGTACCGTGTTCGCCGTTAATCAAGACCCAGGCATCAGTAGGCGCCACTCGTTTAATCTGTTCTTTAAGACTGATAATTGCCGGAGAAGTTCCTGTCAAGCGAGGTTTGACAATTTCTTTTTCCCGAAGAATTATATTTTCCTTTTCCAGCCGGGAAAGATGAATTGCATTGGTAATTGCCAGAATTATCTTATCATATGATGGCGGCTTTTCAATAAAATCATAAGCTCCCATCTTGGTGGCCTGAACAGCGGTTTCAATATTGCCATGGCCGGAAATCATGATAACCGGCAAATGAGGGTAAAGCTCCTTTATCCGGGGCAGAGCCTCCATGCCGTCCATGCCCGGCATCCATATATCAAGCAGAACCAGATCAATATAGTCATGCTCCAGCACGCTGAAGGCCTTTTCCGCCGACTCTACCCCCAGAGAGTCAAAGCCCTCGTCTGCCAGAATACCGGCCAATGAATCACGGATACTGCTTTCATCATCAACAATTAATATTTTTTTTGCCATTTATTTCATTAACCCCGAAAATATCTTTCACCCTCAGTCCTCCGGCTTCTGTTCTCTGATTTCTGGCTTCTGGTTTCCGGTTTCTGTCACCCCAGAGGAATCTCGACAATAAACCGCGCCCCTTGCGGCTTGTTGTCCTTAATCCTGATATAGCCGTTATGATCGGCAATTATGGTACCGACAATGGCAAGCCCGAGGCCGGTTCCGCTTTTCTTGGTAGAAAAATAGGGCTCAAAAAGATGACCTTTATCCTCATCGGCAACCCCGGGGCCATCATCGGCGACCTCCAGATAAACCAGTTTCTGTTCACTATCAAGATCAAGACGCACCTTTATATTACCTGAATCAGCTACAGCGGCAACCGCGTTATCGAGGAGATTAATCAATACCCGCCGCATCTGCTTAAAATCAAAAGAAAATTTTGGTATATCCCGCTCACAGATAAAATCAAACTTAATATTCTTATGGCCTTCCTGGTATAAAATCATAACCTCCCTGACTATATCAGGCAGACTGTTCAGTGTTTTCTGCACTGCCGGCATCCTGGCAAAGCTTGAGAACTCACTCACCAGCCTTTTTAACTCATCCACCTGATTAATAATAGTCTTGGTGCATAAATCAAAAACATCACCATCACTCTCGGCAGCCAGCTTTTCCAGAAAACGCTTACGCAGCCGCTGAGCGGATAACTGAATAGGAGTCAGGGGGTTTTTAACCTCATGGGCAATACGCCGGGCTACCTCCCGCCAGGCTGCCATGCGCTGGGCCTTCTCAAGTTCGGTCAAATTATCAAAAACAAGAACATGCCCCAGTTGGCCGCCATCTTCATCTTCAAGACGGGAAACATAAACCCTGAGCGAGAAACTCTCATTACCGACAGTCAAACGCAGGGGACGTTCAATAGATGACCTGCCGGTTTCCTCCAGGGCATTGATAAAGTCATCGAGTATCTGCTGATGTTCAGGGGCCAGCATCTCATGGTAATCATGATTGACAAACACTTTTTTGTCAATCTTCAGCATCTTTTCCGCATAGCGGTTAATAGTGACGATTCGCCCGTTTTCATCAAGAGAAATAACTCCGGCCGCAACATTCTGGAGAATAACTTCAATATAACGGCGCCGGTTATCAAGTTCCTGATTGCTTTGCTTTAACTGTTCTCGACCGGCCAGCAGATCCCTGGTCATCTGATTAAATGAAGCCACCAGGGTGGCCATCTCATCCCCGCCTTCCTGTTCAATGACGAAATCAAGCTCACCTTCAGCAACCCGATGGGTAGCGACAGCCAGTTTGTCAATGGGATCGGTCAGGCCCCGGGAAATGTAAAAACCAAACCATATAGCGCAGAAGATAATAAGCAGGGTAACAATAAGCAGCATAACCAGAAAGCTGGTTTTAATCGGCTGCTTGAGAAACATGAGCTGACGGTAATCCTCCAGGCCGTGGGATATCTGTTTCATCTGCTCCAGCCGTTCAGCGGGAATGAGAATAGAGGTCACCAGAATATATTTATTTCCCTTACCCTTGCCCAGGCGAACCGGAGTAATGCTCCTGACCAGTTCTCCGGCACTGACTGGTTGAATTTTCACCAGACCTTCCTCCCCAGCCAGGCAACGCTCAATTAATTCCGCCGGCATCTTCGGCAAATTCTTCTCTTCCGCAAGCATTGGCCCTGTTACCCTGACCCGGACATCATACCGGGGGGAAATAATTTCCATTGCGGCCAGGTTACTTTTTTCAAGAATATCGGTCAAAAAAAGTTCAAGGTAAACATCGGTCATCCGGCTGTAGCGCCGGGATTCCAGTTCAAGAGCCCCGGCCCGGCTTAACCTGACGACCTTGCTCTTTGTGTCATCATAGACACTTCTGGCAATATTAAGAGAATCCTCCAGCGATTCTTCCACATTAATATTAAACCAGTAGTCCATACTGGTGGAAACAAACTGCAAGGCAACAAAGAAGAGAAGTCCGGTAGGGATAAAAGATAATGAAACAAAAGAAACAACCAGCTTGGTCCGTAACCCGGAACCGGCAATCTTGCTTCTTCGTTCAAAGACAAGCTGGGCAAGATTACGCAGAACCAGAAAAATAATCAGGAGTAGAAGCAGGACATTAAAGTTAATCAGGATAAAAACAAGAACATTACCGCTGACCGGAAACTCCAGGGTGCCGACCTGATAAAGTCTCTTTTCCACAAACATCAGCAGGGGGATAAGACAGAGACAAAAAATAATGGTAAACCAGATGCGCTTGCGCTTCTGGTCGTCATGAATTTTTTTGTCCTGAACAGGCATTTTTGCTCTGGCTGTTTTTGTCGCTTGGTTTATGTCTTATTGTTTTTGCCGGCCGGCTGTTCTGTCGGGTTGCAGAATAAAGTTAACCTCATACCAGTCCGTTTCAAACTCCCACAGGTTCCAGAAGGGAATAACATATTGAAAATTAAGGGGCAGGGTCTTCTTGGTCAGCCTTACGTTAAGCCGCACCTTATAGTCGGCACCCGGCACAAGATCAGCCAGGGGAACAAATTTGTAATCATGAATTTCAACCATCAGTTCTCGGGCCGCAGCCAGGGAATCGACTGCAACGATTTTTTTTGTTTCACCAAGCTCAACCAGATACTCCTGCTTTAAATTATCATAGGTCAGGGTATGGTCAAAACTCCGGCTGACAATATTTTTGTCGGACCAGCCCTCTCTTTCCGCCATTAATTCAAGATAAAAAGTAAAAGTAACCGGAATTCCGTTTTTTATTCCCTCTTCCATCTCAGGACTGAAGGCGTCGGTTACCTGAAAGTAAAGGAGCAGATCAGTGGCGGAATCAACAACCGCAATATCGGTTATTCGGGCCTGCTCGCGGGCAAAGGCTGAAAAAGGCACAAGAGAGCAGATTAACAGCCCGAGCAGAAAAATTTTGCTTGATTTTAAGAGCATAAAAACCTGTTTTACCGTAACTGCTCACAGGGCACCGCATATTTCCGCCATCAGCCCGGTTTACGTATGACTAATACGCGGCACCGGTCTGATGACGAAAATCTACGGCA
>JANTGB010000104.1 GCA_024763115.1 Desulfobulbaceae bacterium
ACTATAGTGAACACGCCGAAACGAACAAATCTGGGGCACTATCCGAACATTTAAAGGGGTAGAGAAGGGTAGCTTTTACCCAACCCGAATATTTACGAATTTTGTATCAGAAAACTAAACATATTCACTTTGTCGGCATTGGCGGCATCGGCATGAGCGGTATAGCCGAATTGCTGCTTAATCTCGGCTATACGGTCAGCGGTTCCG
Source organism: Desulfobulbaceae bacterium (assembly GCA_024763115.1). GTDB lineage: Bacteria > Desulfobacterota > Desulfobulbia > Desulfobulbales > SURF-16 > JANTFJ01. The sequence goes on from JANTGB010000104.1 coordinate 208, forward strand.
ATTTGCGGGCTACCGGGATTACCCGGCGGCTGGCCGAACTGGGCGGGATAATTCATCAGGGCCATAATGGCGAGTGGATCAGGGGCGCGGATGTAGTGGTAACCTCGACAGCAGTCAGTGAGGATAATCCGGAAGTAAGGGCGGCAAAGGAATTTTTTATTCCGGTAATTCCCAGGGCGGAAATGCTGGCGGAACTCATGCGGTTGAAAAAATATGGCGTTGCCGTGGCCGGCAGTCATGGTAAAACCTCAACCACATCCCTGGTGGGCTGGGTTCTGGCTGAGGCCGGACTGGATCCCACCGTGGTAATCGGCGGCCAGGTCAACAGTCTCGGCTCAAATGCCAAACTGGGCCAGGGTGAATTTCTGGTGGCTGAAGCGGATGAAAGTGACGGCTCCTTTCTTCATCTTTCACCCGTGGTAGAGGTTGTAACCAATATTGACCTGGAACACGTTGATTTTTATAAAGATATTGATGAGATAAAAGAGGTCTTTCTCCAGTTTGTCAATAAGATTCCCTTTTATGGTGCTGCGGTTATCTGTCTGGAAGACGAGCGGCTGGCCGATTTGCTGCCCAGGATCAAAAAGAGAATTATTACCTATGGCCTTACACCCCAGGCCGATATTAACGCCAGGGACATCAGGTCAAATGGTTTTAAGTCGAGCTTTACGGTATGGCGGGGTGAAAAAGAGCTGGGCCGCATTACTCTGCCGGCTCCGGGGGTTCATAATATTTTGAATTCTCTGGCGGCAATGGGCGTGGCCCTGGAGCTTGAGATAGATTTTGCCCTGATCTCCAGGGCGCTTGCTTCCTTTACCGGGGTCAAGAGGCGCCTGGAAATCAAGGGAGAAAAAAATAAAATTACGGTTATTGATGATTATGGCCATCATCCTACGGAAATCAGGGCTACCCTGGCGGCGCTGCGGGCAACCTGGCCGGACAGGCGGCTGGTTGTTCTTTTCCAGCCCCATCGTTACAGCCGGACCAGGGGATTGTTTAAAGAATTCCGTACAGCCTTTCATCGTGCTGATCTGCTTTTTATGACTGATATTTATCCGGCCGGTGAGCAGCCTGTTCCCGGAGTTACCACGGAGAAACTGCTTGCCGCTATTAAAGAACGAGGTCAGCGCCGGATAAAATATGTGCCTGAAGTAATGCAGTTACCATCTGTTGTCGTGCCGCAGCTTGGCGCTGGTGATATTGTTTTAACCCTGGGTGCCGGCAGTATCTGGCGGGCTGGTGAGCAATTACTGGAGGAGATGGGTAAATGAATGCGGTAAACGGAAGAATGACATGGGGCAAAGATGAGGCCGGCCGGGGTAAATTGCCGGTCTGGGCCGATCTCTTTAATGATCTGATGATTGATTTCTGGTGTGGCGAGATGCTATGGAATACTTCCATGGCCGAGTTCTCCGCTTATCGGGTAGGGGGGACGGCCGAGGCCGTGATTTTTCCACTGGGGATTCAGGAACTTTCTCTTCTGGTTCAGGGTTTGCGTAAACTGGATGTCCCCTGGCTGGTTCTGGGGCGGGGCACTAATATCCTGGTAGCGGATGAAGGCTTGCGTGGCGTGGTTATAATTCTCGGCCGTGATTTTTGTTCCATGGAGCGGAATGCTCAGCCGGACGGCTCAGTTCTGGCCCGGTTCAAGGGAGGATGCTCCATGGCAAAAGTAGTCAAATGGTGTACTGAGCAGGGTTTGAGCGGCCTGGAGTTTGCCGCCGGGATTCCCGGCAGTGTTGGCGGCGCTACGGCAATGAATTCAGGGGCCTGGGGCGGACAGATCGGTGATGTTATTTATTCGGTAATGATCATGGACAGCAAGGGAACATTGCAGAGCAAGGAGCGGAAAGATATTCATTTCGGCTATCGGAGCTGGAATGAACCGGAGGAAATGATTGCGGTGGAGATCGTCTTCAGGCTGAATAAGGGAGATAAAGCGGTTATAGCTGAAAAATGTCGGAAAAATGTCGGCCTGAGAAAAAAGCAGCAACCCACGAATGTTATCAGTTGCGGGTCATTTTTCAAAAATCCCTTGCCTGATAAGCCGGCTGGTCGACTTATAGAAGAATCCGGGCTTAAAGGTTTCAAGATCGGTAATGTCATGGTGTCTGATAAACATGCTAATTTTATTGTCAAAACCGGCGAGGCAACAGCCGCTGAAATTGTCGGCCTCATGCGCCATATCCAGAATCGGGTTTGGCGCCACAGTGGAATTCATCTGGATCCGGAAGTACGTTTGCTGGGATTTGCCGATTTGTGAAAAATTTAAAACAGCTAAGACCGTCCAGCCAAAAGGACGTCGGTCGCTTTGCCGGGATGGGGCGCCGGTTGCTGGTGGTGGTTTCAGCCTTTTTTCTGTTTTTTGTCGTCCTGGCCGTCATTGGTTCCCTGCTTTGCAGCAGCCTGGCAAAGTCTGATTTTTTTTTAATTTCGGAAATTCGAATTAATGGCTGCCGGATGACTACCAAGCGGCAGATTCTTGATCTGGCCGGGATTGATGTTCATTCTAATCTCCTGGCCCTGGATGTCGGGGAGGTAAAGAAAAAGCTTGAGTCCCATGAATGGATTGAACGGGTTGTTGTTCGGCGGGATTTTCCCAACCTGCTGCTGATAACGGTGCGGGAAAGAATACAGGTTGCTTTGATTAATCTGGCTGAAGGCCTCTATTATCTTGATCGAAACGGTATATGTTTCGCTCCCGCCCTGCCCCCGGAGGATTTGGATTTTCCAGTGATAAGCGCTGACAATATCATTTTTAATGATTGTAACGGCAGTAAGGAGACGGGCCGGAAAAATCAGCTTATGCGGGAAGCCCTGGGTTTTATTCGCCTGGCCGGCCGTGGCAATACTGTTCTGCCCCGGCAGAATATTTCTGAAATTCATCTATATGATAATGGTGATCTGGTTCTGTTCCTGATGGATCACCCGGTGCCGATTTACCTGGGACAGGGCAACATGACGGCAAAATATAACAAGTTGGTCAGGGTGTTGTCCTGGCTTTACCGTAAGGACAGGTTTAATTCCATTGCCGCCATCAAGGTTGATTATATGGAGAAAAAGGTGCTGGCAATGTTACGTAAATAGTAAAGAGAAAATTTATGGCACGGGAAGAAAGAGGCGAATTAATAGTAGGGCTTGATATCGGTACCACCAAGATCTGCGCGGTAGTTGGTGAGGCGTTCGAGGATCATCTGGATATAATAGGGGTGGGCGCTTATCCTTCAGTGGGATTGCGCAAGGGCGTGGTGGTCAATATTGAGAGTACCGTGCAGTCTATCCGCCGGGCTGTCGATGAGGCGGAGGATATGGCAAACTGCGAAATAAGCTCGGTGTATGTAGGAATTGCCGGCAGTCATGTCAAGGGCTTTAACAGTCATGGCCAGATACCCCTGCGTCACAAGGAAATTATTCAAAGCGATATTGAACAGGTCGTCTATGCGGCAAAGGCGGTGGCAATCTCCCAGGATCAGGAAATTATTCATGTCCTGCCCCAGCATTTTATGGTGGATTCCCAGGGCGGCATTCAGGATCCGACCGGCATGACCGGAGTCAGGCTGGAAACTGATGTCCATATTGTTACCGGAGCCGCAACTGCGGTTCATAATATTATAAAATGCTGCAACCGGGCCGGGCTTGAGGTTGATGATATTGTCCTGGAACCTATTGCCTCGGCAGAGACGGTTTTGAGCCCTGAAGAGATAGAACTGGGCGTGGCTCTCCTTGATATCGGCGGCGGCACCTCTGATCTGGCTGTCTTTGCCGACGGTTGTATCCGCCAGACTTTTGTTTTGGGAATCGGCGGACATAACCTTACCAACGATCTTTCCATTGGTTTGCGGACTCCACTTAAAAAAGCTGAACAGTTAAAAGAAAAATTCGGCTGCGCCATTGCCTCGCTGATTGACAAGGATCAGGCCATTGAAGTGCCCAGCGTTGGCGGTCGAAGATCACGCCGGTTATCCCAGCGGGTAATGGGTGAAATTCTTGAACCCCGGGTTGAGGAGTTGCTGACCCTGATTAATCAGGAATTGTATGAGTCCGGTAATAAGGATTATGTCACGGCCGGAGTAGTGCTTACCGGCGGTACGTCAATGCTTGATCGGATGGTTGAGTTGGCCGAGCAGATTTTTGATCTGCCGGTGCGGATTGGTTACCCCATGCATGTCGGCGGCATAACGGATATTGTTTCAACCCCGCAATGCGCAACCGGAGTGGGACTTGTCCTGTTTGGGATGAAGCATGAAGCGCCCGCGAATTTTAAAAGGGATGAGGATCGGCTGATGGGCCGGGTGACCAGGGGGATAAAGGGATTGTTTGGCAGGATCATGTAGGGACAGCCCAATATTAACGGCATTGATTTATTACTTTGTTACCTTGAAGGATGTATAAAAATATTGTAGTTTCTGACATATTATTGCGGCACGGCACAGGGAGAGTTGGTTATGGAATTTAAATTAGCGGAAACAGTTTCACGGGCCAGGATAAAGGTTGTCGGCATCGGTGGTGGAGGTGGCAATGCCGTTAATACCATGGTTGAGAGCAAACTTCAGGGCGTTGAATTTGTTTCGGCCAATACGGACATGCAGGCCCTGGAAAATTCTCGGGCTGATATGCGTCTGCAGCTTGGGCCGACAACCAGCAAGGGCTTGGGAGCCGGGGCTAATCCTGAATTGGGCCGCGAGTCGGCCGAAGAAAGTATTGACGATCTGCGCGAGGCCTTAAAAGACAGTGATATGGTTTTCGTTACCGCCGGACTGGGCGGCGGCACCGGCACCGGTGCGGCTCCGGTGGTGGCCCGGCTCGGCAGGGAGCTGGGAGCTCTGACGGTCGGGGTTGTTACCAAGCCCTTTATGTTTGAGGGCCGGGCCCGGATGAAAAATGCCGAGGACGGCTGGGAGCAGCTTAAAAAACAGGTTGATACCATTATTACTATTCCCAATGATCGTATCCTCTCCCTGACCCAGAAGAATACCACTTTTCTTTCCGGGATGAAAATGGCCGATGATGTCCTGGTTCAGGCCGTTAAGGGCATTACTGATCTGATCAACCTGCCTGGTTATATTAATCCTGACTTTGCCGATGTCAGGGCTGTGATGAATCAGATGGGGCCGGCCCTGATGGGCGCCGGAACCAGCGTGGGCGAGAATCGAGCGGCTGAGGCCGTCAATATGGCGGTTGCCAGTCCGCTTTTACAGGATATCAGTATAGCCGGGGCCAGAGGAGTGCTGGTGAACATCTCTGCCCGGGAAGACCTGCTTACCATGGCCGAGGTAACCGAGGCGACCAGTAAAATTTATGAAGAAGTTCATGATGAGGCCAATATAATTCTCGGGGTTATCTTTGATGAGGACTTAGGTGACGAGTTGCGGGTAACCGTGGTGGCTACCGGCATTAAAAGCGGCGAAGAGCTTGAGCCCCTGTCGGAGAAGATTACCCCGTTAAGCGCCAGGAGAGAGGTGGTTGAAGAACCGGAACCGGAGATGGAGAAAGAGCCTGGGGTGGTAAACGGCTCTCTGGTTTTTCCCAAGCCGAGAAAGCCTTACAGGCCGAATATTTTTGATGAAGAGGCCCTTGATGAGCCTACCTTTCTGCGTAAGAATGAAAATTAGGCGCGTGGCGTAATTTTGGTTATTATGCGCTTATATTTTGCCTGAATCATAAGCGTTCACCAGCACCTAATCTTTGCCCATTTCGGAGTCTATGCTTACCTGCCTGCTTGAATAGCACCAGTATGCTGCGCGCAGGCCAAATGAACAAATCTAAGGCACCGGTAAACGCTTAGAGACTTAAATATGGCAAAGATTTACTCCCTGGTGAACGGTTACCCTGAATCAAGCCAAGACAGACTTTCCCGCGAAACCGGCGCCCGGCGGAAAAAATGGACGGCAAGGACGCCAATGGCCCTGGCCTTTCCCAATATCTACCGCCTGGGCATGGCCAGTCTCGGTTTCCAGATTGTTTATGATCTCTTAAACCGCATTCCCTCTGTGGTCTGTGAACGTATCTTCCTGCCGGAAATTCCCGGCCGCCCCCTTTCCGTTGAAGCAAATCATCCCCTGGTTGATTTTCCCTTTGTTTTTTTTTCCGTCAGCTTTGAACAGGATTTTACCGGCCTGGTAAAGATGCTTCTCCTGGCGGATATTTTACCACTGGCTGCTGAGCGGCAGGGCCGGGGCGGGATATCTCCCGGTAATCCCCTGGTGATCTGCGGCGGGGTGGCGACCTTTATCAATCCCGAACCCCTGGCCCCCTTTGTTGATCTTTTTGTTATTGGTGAGGCTGAGGCTGTCCTGCCCCGTTTAGGAGCCTGGCTGGCCGGAGTGAATAAAAAGCTGCCGGCTGATAGAAATGCGCTGCTTGCTGAAATTGTCGCCCGTTTTTCCGGCTGTTATGTGCCGGGATTTTATCAGCCCTGCTACAATTCAGATGGTACACTGGCGGAAACAGAGGTTGCCGCAGGTCTCCCCGGACGGATAAAAAAGGTTTTTCTTCAGGAGCAGGAGGTGGCGGCCCATTCGCAGATTCTGACTCCTGAGGCGGAATTCAGCGATCTTTATCTGACTGAGCTGGGGCGGGGCTGCAGCCGGGGTTGCCGTTTCTGCGCAGCCGGTTTTGTCTATCGTCCCCCCCGGCTGTGGTCGGCGGCGGCCATTATCAAAGGGCTTTCTGCCCGGCCTGGGGCCGTAAAGCGAATTGGTCTTCTCGGTATGGAAATGGCCCGGCCCGAGGATCTGGCTGTTGTCTCCCGTTATCTTCTCCGGGAATCCTGTTCTCTTTCTTTTTCTTCCCTGCGAGCTGATGCCATTGGCCCGGAGCTGATTGATCTGCTTAATAAGAGCGACTTAAAAAGTGCGGCAATTGCTCCGGACGGCGGTTCACAACGTCTGCGCGATGTAATAAACAAGGGGATCAGCGAGGATGATCTGCTCTGGGCCGCGGAAATTCTCCTTAAAGCCGGGATAATGAATCTTAAACTGTATTTCATGATCGGTCTGCCCACTGAAACCTGGGATGATCTGGCTGAACTGGTTGAATTAACCAAGAAAATAAAGCAGATTGCTTTGGCGGTGGGGCGGAAAAAAGGCAGACTGGCCAATCTTGTTTTAAGCGTTAATCCCTTTGTTCCCAAGGCCTGGACTCCGTTTCAATACGCAGCGTTCAATGAAATTTCCG
>JANTGB010000105.1 GCA_024763115.1 Desulfobulbaceae bacterium
GGCTACGTTGAGGATTGCATAATTGCAGATCGCTTTTCTAAATGTTCAGATTGCGCCTTAGAATGCGAAGTTATTTTTGAGTGAGCCCTAAGATGGAGGAATTTTACAATGGATAAGTACGAATGCCCCTGCGGTTACATTTATGACCCCGAAGAAGGCGATTATGAACATGGAGTAGAGCCAGGCACAGCCTTTGAAGATCTGCCCGACAATTGGGTTTGCCCTAAATGCGGGGCGGAAAAGGCTGATTTCTGGAAAGCCGATTAAATTTAATTAAATAAACAAAGGCGCCCGTTGTGAGAATTTGGGCGTCTTAATTTTGTTTTATGGCAAGTGCCTACAAGGCACCGTATCCAGGTCTTGCAAGCTTACCGACCTGGTAACTGCTCACAGGGCAGAACATAATGCCTTACGGACAAAAATCGGCAGATACGCAAGATACGCACGACGAGCTCCTTTATCAGAACTGCGCGGAAAAGATTATACCGGTAAATATGCTACCTTAATAATGGAAGCAGGGTTCTTTACACCTTAAAGACTCTCAAGAAACTCAAACCCGGCAAGCTGATTGCCGGGTTTGAATAACTTGCGGGGGATAAAGTCAAACACACCATTTAAATCGTTAAATCATCACGCAGAGTCTTGCGCGGCCCACCATGACCAGCTGTAGACCAGTCACGGATAGGCATGATATCATTCATCATCTCCTGATTGTCCAACCGGCCCAGCCGGTCATGAATCGACTGCCAGACACATTCAACCTGAGGATTAATCTCGCATTTGCCGTTAACTGAGCCGCCGCACGGGCCGTTCATCAGGCTCTTGGCGCAACGGGCCACCGGACAGAGACCGCCGGTGAGATGCAGAACGCAGTTTCCACAGCCGGCGCACTGTTCAGTCCATACGCCTTGTTCTGGGGAACCGCCGAGAAAACTAGTGTTAAGAGCCGGATAAACCCGGTCTGTCGGCCGCAGGTTGGCGATAAAATTAACTCCGACCCCACAGGCTGTGGAGATAATAATGTCATACCGGCCCTGCCATTGATCAATACCGTCTATATATTCCTTATCGCATTGCCGTACCAGTGAGCCTTCAATGATTTCCACTTGCTTGCCCTGTTTTTTCATTCCCAGACGGATAAGGGAAGCAAGAATTTCCACTTCACGCTCACCTCCGGCGGAACAGACGGTTACACAGCCCCGGCAGCCCAGAACCAGAATACGTTCGGCATCCTGAACCATGCCCAGGATTTCATCAATTGGTTTACGTTCGGCAACTATCATTTATTTTCCCCCTTTAACGGGCAGGGTCCAAGATCTTTAATCCGCTTATCCATTTCCTGCGCTGCTTCAACAAATTCCATATGAAACCCCCGGGGCAGATGATACATTTCAACCCGTTCGGGCTCAACGCCAAGTTCTTTCAGGGCCCTTTTAACGGCCTGCACCCTTTTGGCGGCCCGCTTACTGCCCTTCATGTTATGGCATTCATCAGCAGGACAACCGGCCACATAAACGCCGTCGGCACCATCTTCAAAGGCCTTGAGCAAGGCGCTGACCTGGAGTTTGCCGGTGCAGACCAACCGATTCAGGGTTACCGAATCGGGCAAACCGTCATTTTTCAATCCTTCCCTGCCTTCAGCAACAGTCTGCTGGGAGGTATAATGACAACAAAATGCTTGAATATCAGGAGTAAAACTCATTTTTTATAACCTGTTCGTAACTATTCAGGCAGGGGACAAACATCCGCCCCTGCCACTGACCTGTAACTGCTCAGATATAAGCGAACGAAGCGAGACTCCGTGTGCTTCAGCTGTGCGTGATAAGGCTGGCTCAGCATACTAATTTTGCGTTTAACCGCCACAGGCGGCAATCAAACGTTCATCTTCGGATTCATTCAATTTAATTGCCTGGGCCGGACATTCCGCCGCACAGATACCGCAGGCTTTGCATTGCAGGGGGTCAATATAGGCAACACCCTTATCATCAATTACGGGAATCTCCCAGGGACAGACCCGGACGCAGGTCAAACAGGAAACACACAGATCCCGTTCAACCCAGGCAGCCTTGCCCTTATCCAGCAAATCCTGAATTTTGATAATTCCTTCATCCATGGCCATCTGCCGCAGAGCCGCCATAATATCGGCAAACCTGACATCCTGGGGACAGACAAAAACGCAGCTTTTACATTGCGAGCAGTACCAGAGCAGTTCGGAATTCAAGACCCTGTCCTTTAGTCCCATGCGAATCATGTGGATTATTTTGCGTGGATCAAAATCTGGAATTGCCTGGCTTACCGGGCAGATCCCACTGCACGCGCCACAGGAAAAACAGCGATTCAGATATTCGCCGCCGGGAATTTCAGTTACTTCCGCACTGAAAGCGGCATTAATTTCTTTATTGGTGATTCCCATATAATATCCTCTTTTTCTATATGTAACGACGGCGTAACATTTATTCTAATGTAACTCTATTCAGGAGGGTGCAAAAAACTGCTACAACCACAGCCCTGTAACTGTTCAAAGGTAAACGACCGAAGTGAGATCCGTGTGCCCTGGATTCGTTCATTCAGGTCTACGAGGCTTACCGGCGCAACTCAGGCAGGCCTGAATGAAATGGACGAATCAAAGGCGCAAATGAATAGTTACATTCTAATTAGCTCAACAAGAAGGGGATGCTAACCAAAACAGCTTGATTTGTCAATATCACGAGAACGGAGAATTAAAAATTATTCCCTGTTATAGGTAATTGTACGTAAAATACTCCTGATGATCAGCAGTTCTGCCGTTAAAAATCAGACCAAAAGACGAAATTCCCCCTGTCCCAGCAGGTCATGGAGATGCAGAACACCAACCAGGCCGCCGGTTTTGTCCTTGACCGGCAGCAGGGTGACTTCATAACGCTGCATAATGCTTAAAGCGTCGGCGGCCAGCAGGTCGGCATCAATAAACTTCGGCTCCCTGGTCATGATATCAGTAAGCTGCAACCCAGCCAAATCAGTATCGGCAGCCACCAGGCGGCGAATATCTCCATCGGTAATAATGCCGATAACGGAATTATCATTATCCATGATCAGGACAGCTCCGACATTTTTTTCATTAAGCACTGCCAAGGCATCAAAAAAAATTGTCTCCTTTGCCACCTGAGGAATATTTCCGCCTGTGAGCATAACCTCGGAAACCCTGGTCTTCAGCCGTTCACCCAGGCTGCCCCCCGGATGATTGCGCCGGAAATCACTGGCCTCAAAATGTTTGCGGTCAAGGAGAACAACAGCCAGGGCATCGCCCAGGGCCAGGGCTGCGGTGGTGCTGGTCGTTGGAGCCAGACCCAAGGGACAGGCCTCCCTGGAAACATGGGCGCTTAACACCACATCAGCCAGTTCAGCCAGGCCGGAGTCGACATTACCGGTCAGGGCAATGGTTTTCACCTTTCTTTTCCGCAAGGTATGGAGAAGCATGGTTAGCTCCACGGTTTCGCCGCTGTAGGATATGGCCAGAACCACATCATCAGGGGCAACAATGCCGAGATCACCATGCATGGCCTCCACCGGATGAAGAAAAAATGAGGCCGTACCGGTACTGTTTAAGGTGGCGGAAATTTTCTGGCCGATTATGCCGGACTTGCCGATACCGGTAATTATCAAGCGGCTGGGGCAATTCATGATAAGCTCAATGGCCCGCTCGAATTGCTCATCCAGCTGATCAATCAACGAGGTGATGCCTTCAGCTTCGGTTCGCAGAACTTCTTTTGCCAGTTTCAGGGACATAGTTTTTTGTAACTCTTCAGCCGATGCTATTCCAGGATACTTTTACAAAATGATTTGTCGGGAGGCACTGGATATTTATTATTAAAACAGGCCAGACAGAAGGTATCATGTTTGCGGCCCGTAGCCTCAACCAAACCATCAAGACTTAAATAATGCAAAGTGTCTAAATTAAGATATTTACGAATTTCTTCAACGGATTTCTTTCCGGCAATCAACTGATTTACTGAAGGAAAATCAATCCCGTAATAACAGGGAAAGCGGGTAGGTGGACAACTGACCAGCATGTGAACTTCCCTGGCGCCGGCAGCCCGCAGAGAGCGCACCCGGCATTTTCCGGTAGTGCCGCGAATAATTGAATCTTCGATAATAATAACCCGTTTCCCTTCCAGAAAGGAACGAACGGGATTAAGTTTTACCCGGACGGCAAAATCACGCATGGACTGGGTGGGCTGAATAAAGGTACGGCCGACATAGTGGTTGCGAATCACCCCCATTTCCAGGGGCAGACCTATTGCCTGGGAATAGCCCAGGGCCGCGTAATTGCCGGAATCAGGAAAAGGCATGACAAAATCAGCGTCAATAGGGCATTCACGGGCCATCAGCGCCCCCATTCTTTTCCGGCTCTCATAGACGTTAAAGCCGAAAATATCGCTGTCGGGCCGGGCGAAATAAACATGTTCAAAAATACAGAAACTATGCTGTCGACGCGCTTGAGGGAAAAAAGAATGAAACCCTTCCCGATCAACAATCAGAACCTCACCCGGTTCTATATCGCGGATATACTCAGCTTCCACCAGGTCAAGAGCACAGGTTTCAGAGGCAACTATATATGAGCCGTTTTCATTTGGCAGTTTACCGAGGCACAGGGGGCGAAACCCATTAGGATCGCGGATTGCCATCAGTTTATCCCTGGTCATGATAATTATTGAATAGGCACCCTTGATCTGTTTGAATGTTTCAGCCACTGCCTGTTCCAGACCAAGATGTTTTTGTCGGGCCAGCAGGTGAACCACCACCTCGCTGTCCATGGTGGAGTGAAAAATCGCCCCCTGATTTTCCAGTTCCCGGCGTAAGGCCTGGATATTAACCAGGTTACCGTTATGGGCCACGCATATTGTCTCGCCCTGGTGGGTAGCGCAAAAGGGCTGGGCGTTTATTATATTGGAAGAACCGGTGGTGGAATAACGGACATGGCCCAGGGCCAGGCTGCCGCGCAGTTTCTGAAGATCTTCCTCGGAAAAAACTTCAGAGACCAGCCCCATGGCCTTGTGCTCGGAAATTGTTTTGCCGTCGGAGGCCACAATGCCGGCGCTTTCCTGGCCTCGGTGCTGGAGGGCGTAAAGGCCGAAAAAGGCTAATTTTGCCGCGTCCGGATGGCCGAAAATACCACAGACTCCGCATTCTTCCCTGGGCCGTGGTGGAGCAGAACCGGTTATCATATTCCTGTCCTTTTTTTGCTTTGTCCAAAAAATAAGGTTAAGAGTTGGAGATAAAAATATCGTAACTGATAAAATTGATCAGCGTTTGAAAAAAAGTAACTACTCATGGGGTAAGCGTCATAACTTTGCTAACCCCTGTAATTGTAACTGGTTACAGGGTGCAGGTAAGCGACCGGAGGGAGACTCCAGGTAAGCGACCAAAGGGAGACTCCAGGTAAGCGACCAAAGGGAGACTCCGTTAGATTTTCGTGATCAGGTCGGCGTAGCGTATTAGTCATACGTAAGCCGGACTGATCGCGGAAATATGCGGTACCCTGTGAGCAGTTACGAAAAAAAACTGATAATATACACGGTTTTGGCCGGTTGGAAAATAATTATTTCATCCGAACGGATAAAAATGATCTCACTCGCAAATTTCATCAGGCCCCAGGCGGTTATGATCAAGTCCGGCGTAAAAATTAATCCATGAAGAGGTACGGTTTAAGGCCCAGTTGCGGGGCGGCAGAAGTTTTTCTTTAAATTCCCGGCATTCATCTGCCGAGAGTCTTTCGTAAACCTTGACATAATGACAGCGTTTTTTGCCGGGATAGACTTCGCACCAGCCATCCCGGCTGCCACCGCAGGGGCCGTTTAATAAAAATTTAGCGCAGCCTGACTGCGGACATAAAAAGGCCTGGTCAGCCAAGGTGCAGTCACCGCAGTCTTTACAGTGAAAAAGTAAAACTTTTGTAAGCATTTCACCCCGCCGAAACAGCGCCGGGACTTTCTGCTCCAGAAAAAAACAACTTTTGCGGGCCGAAGAAAACAACAGCCCCTGGGGATCAAAGGCCAGATTATGGGTTAAATGGCCCAGCAAAAGGCCGGGGCCTGTTTTGCTCTTTTTTTTGATTTTTACCGGCTCAGACTTATTAAGTCCGGTTTTTTCATCCCTCTGATAATAAAAGAAATTCCGGGAGGGCCAAAAGTTCATTTCTTCAATAAATTCCGGCCAGGAATCAGCCAGTTCAGCAAATTTATTCAGCATAAAATCAAGATTGGCAAAAGTCAGCCCCGGCCCGCCGATATGAGCACCGTCATAGCCCAGTCCCTTTAAGACTGCCAGCAGCTTTGCCCCACGCAGCAGGCGGGCCCTGCGGCCTTTATCGGCGGATTCAGCCTCTTTGACCATCAGCCGGTCAAGTTCTGCAGGGATAACACAGCCCGGCACCAGGCCCCGGCGCATGATTTTCAATACTGCCGGATTGGGGATAAAAACATTGCCCAGCACCGGGATATCCAGCCTGTTATCCTGCAGATAAAACAGAACTTCCTGGAATTTGCGGGCGGCAAAACCAACCTGGGTAATGACAAAATCAGCTCCTGCCGCGATTTTACGGTGCAATTTATAATATTGCATCATAAGCTCGGCTTCGCCCGACTTAAACGGGGAAAGCGCCACGCCCTTGAAAAAGGAGGTACAGGGCATGGGCTTAGGGGCAAAGCCGCCCTGGTTCATCCGGCTTAACATGGCAACCATCTGGACGGAATCAAGATCAAAAACCGGTTTGGCATGACCGCAATAGCCTTGTTTGGGATAATCGCCGCTGATAACCAGAAGATTATTCAGCCCGGCCCTTTCCCAGCCGAACAGCAGGCTTTCCATCTGGTTGCGGTTTTTGTCCTTGCCGGAAAAATGATTAATCACGTCAAGGCCCATCTGGAAGATATCAAGCCCCAGCACCTCCGGAGACAGGGCCGGATGACCACCGGCATTTTCAGTGATGCTCACCGCCTTGATCCTGCCGTCTATGGCTATTTCTCTGGCCAGGCTGAGAATACGGGAATATTCTTTGCCCCTGCCGCCCCGGCTGGGTACCAGTTCAAAGGTCAGGGTAAATTCCGCCGGATCAGACAGGGAACGGCGGAATGATGATTGAGGCTCAGTGCTTGTCATATTGTTATAATTACTGTTTTAATTTCAATCCGGAAATGGTACATAGATTTTAAAAGTTCTCAGGGAATATAAAAATGTCGTAACTACTCACAGGGCACCGCATATTTCCGCGATCAGCCTGGCTTACATAGCACCAGTATGCTGCACCAGTCTGATCACGAAAATCTACGGCAC
>JANTGB010000106.1 GCA_024763115.1 Desulfobulbaceae bacterium
CAGGCTTTACGCGTAATTATATGATTAAATTCCACAAGGGCTATACTCAATAAATATATGCATCATGATTGCAGATTCAACTGCCCCGAAGGGGCCTTTTTTTTCAAGCCGAGTTTTGGAAAAAGCTTGGGACGCTTACCCCGTGAGTAGTTTCGTTACGACAAAAAAACAAATTAGCTTGAAAAGTTTATCAAATTATGGGCAAAATATTTTAAGGGCTCACGCAAAAATAACGTCGTATTCTATGGCGCAGTCTAAACATTTAGAAAAGCGATCCGCAATTATGCAATCATGAGAACGTAGCTTAAGCTATGCCTGCAGTTGCAAGCAATCAGATCACTTCTCTAAATGTCAATATTATACCTTATCTCTACTAAATTTATTTTTTAGTGATCCCCTTATGGGAAAGCTTATTTGATTTTTACTGAAATCATATTGGAATCCAGATGACGACAAGGCCCGTATCCGCAATACTGGAAGATATTGCTGTAAAAATAATGATGGTTGAACCAGGGGACTTGTCTACTGTCGGCGAGCTTCTGGAACTGGCCGAAGAGATTTCCGGCATTGAAAATTGTCAATTGCCCCGGTTGGTGGAAATGGCCAGGGCCTTTCAGGACGCCCTGGGTCGGCTCATCATGGCCGAAATTTCCGATTCTTCGGAAAATTATGAGCATCTTGGACAGTGCGTAGCGCTGATGCAGGAGCTGGAGCGGGTCGGTCGGGAAGACGAAGGTATAACTGCCGAATTTATTGATCATCTCCAGCAGATGGGCTGCAAGGTTGATATCAAACAGCTTGGCTCTGATTCTCAAGTTCAGGAAGAATCGTCCTCCACTCCGGAAAAACCGGAAATCGACACCCGCTTTCTCCAGGACAGGGAACTGCTTTCCGGTTTTATTGAAGAATCATTTGAGCACCTGGAACATATAGAAAATCTGATTCTGGAACTGGAACAAAATCCAGATGATTTGGAAACCATTAACGCTGTTTTTCGGGCTTTTCATACCATCAAGGGCACCTCGGCCCTGGTTGATCTGGAAACAATCAACCGGCTGGCCCATAGAATGGAAAATCTTCTGGACTGTGTCCGCCGGGGAAGGCGGACCATGGATCCTGTTGTTACGGATGTAGTGTTGAAGGTGCGGGACATGCTCCAGGACATGATTCAGAATGTCAAGGATGTGGCTGAACATGGAGTAGAGCATTTTCACCATTTTGATATTTCCGAACTTGTTAATCAGATTGACGAAGCAGAAAAAAACGTCGCTGTTACCGATGGTATAGATGAACAGCCGGTCTCAGCTGCTGAAGAAGCGGTCGAGCTTCCGCCGGCCGCAGCAGGGGAAGCCATTTTTCCGGGTGAAGGGTCCGTGCCTGATTTCATGCAGGATCCTGAGCTGCTCTCCGGTTTTATCAGCGAAGCCTTTGAACATCTTGAGGCTATTGAGGTTAATGTCCTTGAACTGGAGCAGAATCCTGATGATCTGGAAATAATAAATAATATTTTCCGGCCCTTTCATACTATCAAGGGAGTTTCAGGTTTTCTTAACCTGAAAACCATCAATACCCTGGCCCATACCACGGAAAATCTCCTTGACGACGTGCGTAACGGCATCCGTCCCATGAGTACGGAAGTAATCGATATTGTGCTGAGTGTCGGTGACGCTCTGCGAGATATGGTGCAAAATGTCAGCGATGTTATTGAGCAGGGGCCCGGAGCCCTTAAAAAGTTTGATATAAGTGAATATATTAATACCATTAAGAGTCTGCGCGATGGCGGTGACGTTCCTCCCGATGTGCCTGTTGTCCCTCAACCAACGGATAAACAAATATCCACCGCAGCTGAAAATACCCTGGATCCTGCGGCACGGGAACAGCCTGCTCCTCCTGCCGAGACAAAACCTGCAGACGTTTCCGGGCGGAAGTCAGCGGTTTCCCCCGGGCCGAAACACAAGAAAAGATCCAGGGCCCGGGCGGTAATCAAAGTTGATGTTGAAAAACTTGACGGGCTGGTTAACGCGGTAGGTGAGCTGGTGATCATGCAGGCTATGGTGCGGCAGAATCCGCTGGTGATCGATATAGCCGATCCCAAACTGGTTAAGGACTTTGCCCAGCTTTCCCGGATAACTACGGAACTGCAGAAGACAGCCATGTCAATGCGTATGGTTCCCATCCGTCAGACTTTTCAGAAAATGACCCGGCTTGTCCGTGATCTGTCCAAAAAAACCAACAAAAAGGTGGATCTGGTCATGATCGGCGAAGAAACCGAGATTGATCGTAATATGGTGGATTCCATTTATGATCCCCTGGTGCACATGATGCGTAATTCAGTTGATCACGGCATTCAGACCCCTGATTTACGTAAAAAATCCGGTAAGTCTTCCACTGGAACCGTTAAACTGGCCGCCTACCAGAAAGGCGGTAACATAGTTATTGAAATTGAAGATGACGGCGAGGGGGTGGCAACGGAAAAAATCAGACAAAAGGCCCTGGAGCGCGGCCTGATACAGGAGAATGATAATTTAAGCGATTTTGAGATTAATAATTTGATTTTTCTGCCTGGTTTTTCCACAGCCGACAAGATTACCGATGTCTCAGGCCGGGGCGTGGGCATGGATGTTGTCAAAAAAGGAGTGGAAAAATTGCGGGGAACAGTGGAGTTGCAGTCAACTCCCGGCAAGGGCTCTCTCTTTATCATGCGCCTGCCCCTGACCTTAGCAATTATTGACGGCATTATTGTTAAGGTTGGTTCCGAGCGTTATATAATTCCTACTGTGGCCATTCAGGAATCGCTTCGCCCGGCCAGGGAAAATTATAATACCGTGCATGGGCAGGGGGAAACCCTGTTGATTAGAGACAGGCTGATCCCGATAATTCGTCTGCATGAATTATTTAATGTGGAGGCAAAATTTACTGATCCCTGTGAAGGAATTGTAGTGGTGGTGGAAAATGAAGGCCGGCAGCGGGCCCTGCTGGTGGATGAACTGCTGGGCAAGCAGGAGGTAGTTATCAAAAGTCTCGGTGGATATTTGAAAGATATTAACGGATTGGCCGGCGGTACTATTTTGAGTGACGGCCTGGTCGGTTTGATTCTCGACCTGGCTGGATTATTCGCGGTCAGTGATGATGTTGAACCTGTGGCTGATTAATTCTACTTTGGTAAGCGGCTAAATTGTAGGTTGGGTTATGAGGTTTGCCGACAAACTCGATATGCATTTAGCGCCTCAAACCCAACAAAAACTTAACCCAACCTGCCAGAGCCATCGTGCTGGTCTCCAAAGTGGAATTAATCAGTAACGCATTTGGGATAAAAAGCCCGGTTTTGAGGGAAATTATGGAAGAAAAAGCTGAAACCACGGCAGTGACCGATGAAGGGCTTGGCGCTCTTGAAGGAAAATATCTAACCTTTGCTCTCGGCAAAGAGGAATACGGGGTAGGCATATTAAAGGTCAGAGAAATAATCGGCCTGATGGATATCACCCCGGTACCCCAGACACCGGCCTATGTTAAAGGTGTTGTTAACCTGCGGGGCCGGGTTATTCCCATTATTGAACTGCGGGCTAAATTTAACATGGAATCTAAAAAATTTGATGATCGAACCTGCATTATTGTTGTTGAGGTTGAGGGGGCTGCGGGCTCTATTCAGGTAGGAATGCTGGTTGATTCGGTTTCCGAGGTATTGAATATTCAAAAAGAGCAGATTGAGCCTCCTCCTGTTTTCGGCTCTACCAGGTTAGACACTGAAAATATTCTCGGCATGGCAAAGCTGAAAAACGAGGTTAAAATTCTGCTGGATGTTGATCGGGTTATTGGTAAAGAAGGAGCCCTGGAGCATTTTGAGATTGATGCTGAAGATCCGGATGCCGACCAATAATAATGAATTTCAGCCTGGAGCCTTTAAGTGATAAGCTGTTTAAAAAATTCAGCTCCCTGGTTTTTGCCCAGAGCGGAATTTACCTGAACTCTGAAAAGAAAGAACTGCTTAATGCCAGGCTGGGCAAGCGCCTGCGCAAGATTGGTTTTGATTCTTTTGAGGCTTACTATAATTATGTAGTTAACGATAAAAGCGGTGAGGAGATTGTTCAGCTCCTTGATTGCGTATCTACGAATTTTACCTCATTTTTCCGGGAAAAAGCTCATTTTGATTACCTGACAGCCACAGTGCTGCCCGAATTTCTTAAAAAGTCGGCGGCAAAGCGCAGACTTTCATTCTGGTCGGCAGCCTGTTCTTCGGGTGAAGAGCCTTACACCCTGGCAATTGTTATTAACGATTTCTTTATAAATAATCCCGGCTGGAACTGTTCCGTGCTGGCTACCGACCTGTCCACCAGGGTGTTAAATACGGCCCGGAACGGAATATATGATATGAACCGGGTTGCCTCACTTCCTCCCGAGGTACTGAAACAAAATTTTAAAAAGGGCAAAGGCAAAGGTGAAGGTTATGTAAAGGTTAAGGTTCATATCCGCAACATGATAACCTTTCAGCGTTTTAACCTGATGCATCGTTTTGCCTGGCCGGAGCCGTTTCAGGTAATTTTCTGTCGGAATGTGATGATTTATTTCAACAAGCAGACCCAGGAGGAGCTTGTCGACAAGTTTTACAGTTGCCTGGAGCCCGGCGGCTACCTGTTTATCGGTCATTCTGAAAGCTTATCCGGCATTAAACATTCTTTTGTCAGGGCGGCTCCCGCTGTTTACCGTAAATAGGGGCTACTCACATCGTTGGCCTTGGGCATAGTATAGGCTGGGTTAAGCGCATTACATGCAATATCATTAACATTTGGAGTCGGGAGTGAATAAAATGATTGTCGGCATATCCGACATGAAAGTCAGTAAGGAACCGGAGGATATGTTGATTACATATTCCCTGGGATCCTGTATTGGTCTGGTGGTCTGGGATCCGGTGGCTAAAGTAGGCGGCCTGTTGCATTATATGCTGCCTGAAGCCAGGCTGGACGAAGAAAGGGCAAAACAGCGGCCCTTCATGTTTGCCAATTCCGGTATCCCTTTGCTTTTTAAGGAGGCCTACAGGCTGGGGGCGAAGAAGAACCGAATGGTGGTAAAGGCCTTTGGCGGAGCCCGGATTATGGATTCGGCCGGAATATTTAATATTGGTAAACGCAATTACCGGATCATGCTGCGGCTTTTTGAAAAAAATAATATTACTCTGAGCAAAAAAGATATAGGCGGTTCGGTTAACCGGACCGTCAGCCTGGAAGTCGGTTCAGGAATAACCCGGCTGAAGATGCCTGGTCGGGGGGAGAGAATGATATGAGCAGACTTGAAGAGATAATCAGCCTGGTTCAACATGTTCCTCCCTTTCCCAAGGTGGCTGTCAGGGTTCTCGAGTTGCTCAAGGATCCTGAGGTGGAGGCTGATCAGCCGGCCCGGATAATCCAATATGATGCCTCAATAACCGCAAATGTTCTGAAGATGTGTAATGCCGCCTATTTCGGACTGCCGAGAAAAGTTGCTTCCCTTGATGAGGCCCTGGTTATCCTGGGCAACGCTACCCTGAAGGATATTATTATTGCCGGCAGCAGCGCCATGTTCCTGAATGGCAAGGTAGGGGCGGGATACAGGCTGGAGCAGGGCGATATGTGGAAACATTCGGTTGCTGTCGGCATTATGGCTAAACTCCTGGTGCGTGACATAAAAGGGGTGGACTCGGGGAGCGCTTTTACCTGCGGCCTGCTGCATGATATCGGCAAGAGATTTATCAATAGTTTTATTGCTGATGATTTTGAACGGATTATTCATAAGGTGGAAGAGGAGCAATGTTCATTTACTGAGGCGGAAAAATTTTATCTTGGTATTACTCATGCCGAGCTTGGCGCCATGATTCTGGAAAAATGGGATTTCCCTCAGGAGCAGATTGAGGCAGTCAGGCATCATCATGATCCGGACGCTTTGACACAGGCTGATCTTACCGCACTGGTGGCGCTTGCCAACAGTCTGGTTATAACCATGGGTATCGGGGTGGGTGCCGACGGTCTGGCCACTGAACTGCATGGCCGGGGGCTTGAACGGTTCGGTATAACCCCGGAGGAATTGCAGCTAGCCATGGCTGATCTGTTTATGGAGATGGAAAAGGCCGAGGATGTTATTAATTTATAGGTAATATGAAAAAAATAAGAGTCCTGGTTGTTGATGATTCAGCGGTTGTCCGTAAGGTTTTTACCGAGGAATTATCCAGAGAAAAAGATATTGAGATAATCGGCACAGCCCCTGATCCCTATGTGGCCAGGGAAAAGATTGTGGCCTTAAAGCCCGACGTTATCACCCTGGATATTGAAATGCCGAGAATGGACGGATTAACCTTTCTCGGCAAGCTGATGAAGCATTATCCTCTGCCGGTAATTATTGTCAGTTCCCTGACTAAAGAAGGTGGTTCTCTGGCCCTGGAAGCCCTGGAGTCCGGCGCGGTTGATGTAATTTCCAAGCCGGGCGAAGCTTATTCCGTCGGCGATATGAGCGTCCAGCTGGCTGAAAAAATTCGCGGCGCTTCCCGGGTTAACATGGCGGCCCGCAAGCCACCCAAACGGGCGATAAAAAATGTGGCTGCCAAACGTTCTCTCAGTAAATCCACCAATAAAATTATCGCAATCGGCGCCTCCACCGGCGGCACCGAAGCACTGAAAGAGGTACTGATAAGTCTTCCGGTAAATGTGCCTGGTATTGTTATTGTCCAGCATATGCCGGCAAAATTCACTACCAGTTTTTCCCGGCGGCTGGACAAGTTATGTAAAATCGGGGTAAAAGAGGCGGAAGACGGTGACTCCATTGTTCCCGGTCACGCCCTTATCGCCCCTGGTAATTTTCATATGGTCATGCGCCGCAGCGGGGCACGGTATTATGTGAATATAAAGGGCGGCCCCCTGGTATGCCATCAGCGGCCGGCAGTAGATGTGCTTTTTAATTCCGTAGCCGCCTATGGCGGAGCTAATGCGATTGGCGTTATTTTAACCGGTATGGGCCGGGACGGTGCCCGGGGCCTGGAAAAAATGAAGCAGGCCGGAGCGAAAACAATTGCCCAGGATGAAAAAAGCTGTGTAGTATTCGGTATGCCCAAGGAGGCCATTGCCACCGGCTGCGTTGATAAGGTCGTACCTCTTGATCAGGTAGCCCAGACTATCATTGATATGGTCTAACCGGACACAGGGCGTCGAATATTTTGGCGGTAACTGACGTAAGGGCTCACTCAAAAATAAATTAGTAGAGATAAGGTGTAATATGGACATTTAGAGAAGTGATCTAATTGCATGCAACCGCAGGCGTAGCAGGGC
>JANTGB010000107.1 GCA_024763115.1 Desulfobulbaceae bacterium
TGCCGGAGATTTTCGTCATCAGACCGGTGCCGCGTATTAGTCATACGTAAACCGGGCTGATGGCGGAAATATGCGGTGCCCTGTGAGCAGTTACAAAATGACTTTTTACGAGACCATCATTAATGATTGGTAACAATTTACGGAAGTTAAATTTTTATGGCTTTTCAGATCACAATTATTCCGTCTCTATTGCAGGAAATGACCGGAGACGGCAGCTGAAAATACCTGAGTCGGGTTTTACCCTGTTTGAATTGCTGGTGGCGGTTCTGCTGCTGGCCATGATTTCGGCCATGATTTATTCGGTTTTAAATGTCGGAATCAAGTTTGCGGATCAGGGTGAAAAAAAAATTCTCACCATGGAGCGCAGGCTGAGCCTGGTTGATTTGCTTCAACGTCAGGTTAAAAGCGCCTGGTACGATGAAACAAGGAGAAAGGCTGTAATTTCCAGCAGAGATAATGTCTTTCGCCTGGTTACCCGTTGCCCGTTTTCTTATCCTTTTGCCGGGCTGGTGTTGGCTTTTTATCGCTTTGATCCGGCTGAGGGAACGGTATATTATCTGGAAAAAAGAGATTTTTATAACAGTGATTATGATGAGGAGTATGTACCTGATTTTGATGAGATGCGGGAGCTGCTTAAGGATGTAGCCTCTTTTGCCCTTGACTATGATGAGGAAAACGGAGTTGTAAAACTTGAGTTTGCTGAACGGGAATATGAATTTTTGCCCTGGTGTCGGGAAAAAAATGAATAATCGAGGTTTTACCCTGATAGAGGTTCTTGCCGCAGTAGTGATTCTCGGTCTGGCTTATGTGGCGGCTCTGCAAAGTTTTTCTCTATCCCTGAAAAATATCCATCGGCTGGAGGTAAAGAGAAACCAAATTGTCGACAGCCTCCTAGCTTTTGAGGAAATAAGCCGTTTTATCAGTAATAGTAATGACGAAGACGAAAAAATTGAGGGCACGATTTTTTTAGAAGGGCACAGGTATAATCTGCTTGTCGTTACCGATGAGGCAAGCGATTTGACAACGTTGATCATGGAACGTTCTTTATAGGTTTTTTATGAATCGCCAGCAGCCGCGAGCCGGAGAACAGGGTTTTGCCCTGGTCGTAGTGATCATGGTCATGCTGCTGATAAGTTTTCTGGCCGCTGAACTGACTTTATCGGTGCGGGCTGATCAGCAGATAGCCTTTCACGCTAAAGCTAGGGCCGCCGGGATTTGTCTGGCCGGCGGTGGCGTAAACATGGCTATTTTTCATTTGCTTGATAAACCGGCAGCTGTTATTGAAGGCGATGAGGATTTTTTTCTGGGGCGAACCTATGAAGAAATTCTGGAAAAGGGCAGAATAAGTTATTATGTCGTCAATGAATCGGGTAAAATCAACCTTAATAAATTTAACCAGAAGCTTTTTGCTCTTTTTCTCGAATCCATGAATATTGACGAAGAACAGCAGGCCGTTATCAAGGATTCCCTGCTTGACTGGCAGGACAGTAATGATCTGCACCGGCTGAACGGGGCGGAAAGTGATTATTATGAAGAACTCGATGACCCCTATATCCCCAGAAACGGTAACATTCAGGATCCGGCGGAATTTTTTCTGATCAAGGGGACGGAAGCGCTGGCCGGCAGGTTTGTCGCCTCTGATGTTTTTACCGTCCATAACAGGAGTGAGAGTGTAAATTTTAATTCTCTAACCCCCATGATGCTTGATTTTCTGACCCAGGGCGATGAAGAAAAAAAAATAGCCTACCGCGAGGCCCGTGATAACCACGAAATCATGACCGCAGCCCAGGCCCGGCAGATATTGGGGGATGAACGGTTTGACGCCTGTTCATCAGCATTGTCATATAAAAAAGACAGCAGTAAAATTTATACTATTGTGTCCAGAGGGGAGCCCGGCCGTATGGTTGAGGATGAATTTGTGCCTGAAGGCAGGGCCAGCGAGGTCAGAGCGCTGATTGAACTGCGTGGTGATAATGTCCGCTATCTGGCTTGGCAGGAAAACTGATCTTGAAAAATATTATTGAAATAATTATCAGCCGGGATGAGGCTGTTATCTGCTGCAAGGGTCTGCAATCTACAACTCAGGCATTGGCCGGCGGCCTTGGTAAGCAGGTTGCCGCCTTTTGCGCTGAGCATGGTCTTTCCGCCACAGAGGCGGTTTTTTATCTGGCCGAAGAGCTCCTTTTTTTTAAACGGTTTCATCTTCCATCCCAGACCGCCAATATCAGGGAGGCTGTGGAACTCCAGCGTGATCTGCTGCTGCCCTTTGCTGATGATTGTCTTTATGCCTTTACCTCGGAACGGAGCAAAGACGGCTATGAGATTCGGCTTTACGCCGCAGTCCGCCGGAATATTGAAGAAGCAGTGGTTGATGTTAAGGACGCGGGTTTTCGCCTGTTGGGAATTTTCCCGGAATCCCAGCGTTATGTCGGCAGTGAACTGAAGAAAACCGACTGGAGCCTGCTCATGGGAGGGGTATCTCCCAAACTTATCTGTTTTGCCGGGGACAAGGTTAAGGACAGGTTGCTCTGCCGAAGTGAGCTCAACCCGGCTGAAGCCATAGCCCTGTGCGGCACGGAAATAATTTTTGCGGTTAACCTTGAAGAAGGCAGTGAGTTTTCCCAGGCTTTTCCTCAGCCTCCGCCGGGCAGGGGCCGCTTTAATCTTTTGCCGTCCTCCTATCGGCGGCCTGATTTTTTTCGTATGGCCCTGGTCGGCCTGGTAATATTGAATCTTGTCGCCCTTGTTGGGGTGGGAGCCGGTAAAATATATCAGATCAGTAAGACGGGCAGGCAATTGGATAACGAAATAGCCGAAATTATGCCCAAAATCAAACAAACGGAAAAATTACGGATTAAGGAGAAAAAGCTGCTGAAGAATGAAGAACGACTGAAAAGACTCGGCAATAATTTTGATTTAATTTCCTTTCTGGCTCGTCTGACTAAAACTCTGCCGGACACGGCTTATCTTGATCAGCTCCGGCTGGATCAGAAAACCGGGGCAATAAATATTCAGGGCTATACTGAAGATATTGCCGGTCTGACCAAAAAAATGCAGGGACTTGGCGATGCCAAGCTGAAATCCACCAGGCGCAGGAAAAACAAGACTTATTTTCATGTGGAGATCAGTCCATGAGTTTTTTGGATTTTATCGGCCGGATTGACCGTAAAAAATTGCTTCTCGTGATCGGCGTTGTCCTGCTGCTGTTAAATATCGGCCGCCTGGCCCGCAGCTATTATATTGATCGGAAAGAGGAAGTAAATAGTCAAATCAATCTGCTGGCTCAATATAAACAGGCAGCGGCCCGGTTGCCTGATTTGCAGAAGCGGGTTAAACAGCTGGAGAAAAAAAATCAGCAGTTTGCTAAGTTTTATTTTATCGGTTCAACGGAAGAAGAAATTTCATCCGCCATGCAGATTGAGTTGCAGAAAAAAGTTTCAAGCGTCGGTCTTGAACCTGAGTCCATCCGGCCGATAAGAAGAGGAAGCAAGTCCGGCTCTTCTGAGGAAATTGTGATCAAGATGCGGTTGAACGGAAATCTTGATCAGTTTGTTGATTTTCTGGTTTCTCTTTACGGGTCAAAAAAGTTTTTCAAAATGGAAAGCTTTACCATTAAACCGGCTAAAGCGGATAAGTTGAAAATTTTTCTCGAATTTAAAGGCTTTTATCATCTGGAGCGGAAAAGTTGAGGCGGCTATGCTGATAAAAAGTATCATGGCCTTGAGTTTAATCATCTCTTTTGTCCTGTTGGTCGGTGTCGGCTTTCAGTCGCCTGTGGCTCTGCAAGGCACGACGGATGTGGCTAAGGTTAAGGATAAAAAAACAGCGGATCGAGCCTGGGGGGAGGTCAAACTTTATCCTGCCGTTCCCCGGTCATTGCCTGATTTTTACAATGGTTATCTGTTTAATGAAGAGCGGCTGCTGATTCCGGAAGAGGATATAAAAGAAGAGGAGGGTAGTGAGGCTCATCAGGGAATCCGGGTTAATATGGATGAAGTTACATATGTCGGCTCCCTGATAATAGGTGATACCCGCAAGGGATTAATTTCTTTTCCCAATAAACCGCAGCCTGTTAAGTCGGCAAGATCTAAAACCGCGCAGAGAAGTAGAAAAAAAGTTGCGAGAAGGGTAATAAAAAAACGAAATTATGCCCAGGTGCTTGTTGGTGAGACATTCAGCGACTATAAAGTGGTTGCGGTGGAAAGTGACAGGATAGAATTTTCCAAGAGCGGCAAGACAATTGTCAAACAACTTTACGATCCGGACAAGAAACGTTTAACCCTGCCTAAGATTGCCGGTACGCTGAAAAAAAGAAGTACGATAAATAAAAGTGCCGTCAAAAAAAAGAAAGCAGTTGTTTTGAAAAGAAAACGGGTAAAAATCGGTACTACTGAAGATGATTATATTGATCTGGAACATGGTTTTCCTCCGCCTGACCTTAGCTCGGATTCCCGCCCTCCGATAAGGAATAAGGGCGTTATTGATAACAGTAACTCAGCGACGAAAAAACCGGCAATTTCAATTTTGCCTAAACCCAAATTATGATGAACTCGTAAAAAATCTTAACTCGCCATGAAGCTCAGGAAGAGCATGAAGTTAACCTGCCGATTTCAAGTTTTTTTCTTCTTGTCCTTCATGCGCTTCATGATAAAACAGGTTTTACGAAACCATCAATTATAATGCCTCCAGCGGGAAATTTTATGTTGAATAAAAATATACTTTATATCTTACTTGCCCTGGTACCGGCCCTGAGCATGCTTAACGGCTGCTCAGGGAACAGGCTCAGTCCTTATGTCGATCTGGAACAGATTGATCAGGATATTGTTAAATCCGACGAAAAATCAGCAGTTCTGGAGGCGGATACGGCCAAACAGCAGAAAAAGGGGCCGAAGTTCAAAGATTTTTCTCTGGATACCAGGGGCGAAAATCCTTACCTGGCCCGGTTAATGACCGACAAGGTCAAGAAGACGGCTGCCGGCGCCGGAGAGGGGGTACTGCTTAATTTTGATAATGCTGATATTTATGAGGTGATTCAGGTTATAGCTGCCGCCTTGGATATTAATTATATTATTGATCCCCAGGTCAAGGGGGTGGTTAATATCCGTTCCGGCAAAAAAATTCCCACCAGTCAGCTCTTTGCCGTTTTTAAGAAAATACTTCATATTAATGGCCTGGATATTCGCAGTGAAGGGAATTATTACTATATTTACGTGAACAAAAAATTGTCGGCCCAAACCTTTAACAGCGCTTCCCGGATTGCCGGCGTTAAGGATGGTTCCGAGGTTATTACTCAGATAGTTCCCATTCTCCATCTTTCGGCAAATGAAGCCATGAAACTGGTTGACCCTTATCTTTCGCCCCAGGGCTCAATTTATACCATCTCCGACCAGAATACCCTGCTTATCTGCGATTACAGCAGTAAGATCCTTGATATTCTGACCCTGCTGGCCCGGCTTGATATTTCTCCCCTGGCTGATTTAAAAATAAATATTATCAAGGTTGAAAATGCTCCGCTTTATGACCTGCGGGATGAGCTGGACGAGATTTTTAAGGCCATGGGGATTAACAAAAAAGACTTTGAGGGAATTTCCATCATTGCCTTGGAGCGGGTTAACTCCCTGTTATTGATCAGTAAAAACGCGGAAATGATTAAATCCACCCTGCAATGGGTGGCCGAGCTTGATGTCGTCCCCTCTCAGGATCGGGACAATATTTATATCTATAATGTCAGGAATTCGGTTTCCTCGGAACTGGCTGAACTGGTAAATAATTTAATCAGCGAAGATAACCCGAAAAGCAAGACAACCGGGAAAGCCGTTCCAAAAAGCAAAACGAGAACCAGTAAAAACAGCAAGTCATCAGCAAAAACGCGAACCAGCGCTAAGTCCAAGCCGCCGCTGTCATCTCTGCGTTTTGTCGGATCTCCTATGCTGCTGGCCGATGACGGACGAAATATTATTCTGATCAGGGCCCTGCCCGCCGATTACAGCCGTCTGGTGAAATTATTGGAAAGGCTTGATAATATGCCGCGCCAGGTGCTGGTTGAGGTCATGGTTGCCGAAGTTTCCCTGTCCAATCAACTTGAGTTCGGGGTGGAGTGGGCCTTTCATAACAAAAATAAGATAAATATCAACGGCAGCAGCTATGACCAGACTTTAGGCTTGACTACCAATATAGCAGCCGGCTTTGCCTATAAAGTCTTGGACAGCAGTAATAATATAGTGGCCACGCTCCAGACTCTGGCGGATAAAAACGACCTGACCATTCTCTCTTCACCCCAGGTGCTGGTTTTAAATAATGAAACCGCTAAAATCGACGTGGGCCAGGAGGTTCCCATTGTTACAACGGAAACCTATCGAGACACTACTACTGTCAGCACTGATTCTATAGACAAAACAGTTGAGTATAAGAATACCGGTATTATCCTCGAAGTTACGCCTAAAATAAATTACAACGGCATTATTATTCTTGATGTGGACCAGGAGGTAAGTACTGCGGAAGAAAATACCACTTCCGGAATTAACTCTCCGATTATTTCCAAACGCAAGGTTAATACCAAGATGGCGGTCAAGGATGGCCAGTCCATCCTCATCGGCGGCCTGATCAGGAATGAAACCAGCACCATTGAGAGCGGGGTGCCCTTTTTAATGGATATACCCCTGTTTGGTTATCTCTTTAAATATAAAAAAGATAAAAAGTCCAAGCGGGAACTGCTTATCATGATTACCCCCCACGTCATAGAGACTGAAGATGTTCTTGATCAGTATATCAGGGAGTTCAAGGAAAAGACCAAGGTGTTGCGGAAAAAGATGATTGACAGAGAAGAATAACTTAAAAAATGGACAATAGATATGAGGCAGTTTGTAATTGATGAATTGACCAGTCAGGAAAGGGATAATCTGGATAATTATCTGAAACGTACTCTGAAGATGGGTGCCTTAGGCGGCATGTTCTGGCTCACCCTGCCGGATGATCTGCTGGCTGAGGCCCAGCGGGGCCATGAGGATTGCGGCCCTTTTCACTTTGGTTTTGATTTAAGCAGGGATAAGCTTATTGTCGAACTGCTGGTGCGGAGCGAATCCAACCTTCATTGCAGCTGTACCTGTTTTGCCACCCCGGCTCAGCGGGATTTTCTCTTTAATTTCCTTGATAACATGCTGGCTGAGGAACAGATAAGGGCTTGAAAGTTTTTTCGTAACTGCTCACAGGGTACCGCATATTTCCGCGATCAGTCCGGCTTACGTATGACTAATACGCTGCGCCGACCTGATCACGAAAATCTACGGCA
>JANTGB010000108.1 GCA_024763115.1 Desulfobulbaceae bacterium
GGCGGAGAAGGAGGGATTCGAACCCTCGGTACGTTTCCGTACACACGATTTCCAGTCGTGCACCTTCGGCCTCTCGGTCACCTCTCCTGGAAGAGAGGTAATGTACTATCAAATTTAATCTTTTCAAAGAAAAAAATTAATTTTTCCTTTTTCTCTTGAAAAAGGCGCGGATCAGGGCGGAACATTCGGCAATCATAATGCCGTCCCATACTTGAATTGTGTGGTTCAAACGGTTGTCGCGTCCCACCTGGTAGCAGGAGATAATGCCCCCTCCTTTCAAATCCGGGGCCCCGAAAAACAGCTTGCTTATCCGGGCATGAATCATGGCGCCGGCACACATTACGCAAGGTTCTAGGGTAACATAAAGCGTGCTGCCGGTTAAGCGATAATTGCCCGTTTTTTCCCCGGCCCGGCGGATAACATTGATTTCCGCGTGAGCAGTAGGATCATTTAATTCAATGGAACGATTACCGTCGCCGGCAAGTATATTCCCATCAGGCCCTACCAGAACAGCGCCGACCGGTATTTCATTACGTTCAGCCGCTTTTTTCGCCTCAGCCAGAGCGAGGCGCATAAAATGGAGAGCCGGTGTCCAACCGGATATGGCCGGTTCTTTCAGCAAGTTTTAGTCCAGTTGGTTGTTTTATTTAAAAATTACCGGATAAATAAGTATCAGGCTGTCCCGGCTGGAGAAAAAATCAAATAAGCCGGACTGGGGAATAACGCCGGTATATATTTGGGCCGGATTATTATTAACGGCCGGAAAATAACGATAGCCGCTTATGTAACCTTCCACTGCTTCCGACTGCCATATTTTAAGGAGTTTATCGTCCTTCCAGCTGAAAGCCTGGATGGAACCTCTGAGGAAATCATCAGGTTCGTCTATGTTGCTGCTGTCGGCAGCCGTATTCTGGGTAACAATAACGTCCGGCAGCTGGTCATTATTTATATCGGCAATCATTATCCGGGCAGGAATTTCAATAATATTTTTATTATTAACGGTAATGGTGATTGTGTTACCATAAGTTTTGCTGCTTTGCCATAACCGACCGGACTCATTCTGCACCACCAAGGTGTGATCCTGTTCAATAATAATGATTTCATTACTGCCGTTCCCGTCAAGGTCGGCCAGGGCAAAATTGTATAGATTTATCTGGTCATCCCGACTTATTTCTTCTCTTTGCTGGATAACCTGACTTATAAACGTCAGGTGAAAAATGCCGGGCGTGAATATCTGATTTTTCCCTGAGCGCTGACCGGCAAGAATAACGCCCTGTCCCGGCATGGTCAAGGGGTTGACAAACCAGTTCTCATCTTTGAAAAGATAGATAAATTTTTCACCGTCCCACTCCACGGCAAAACTTTGCGCCATGCCTTCAACAATACGGGAAACGTATATCTCTTCTCTGTTGTTTTGGTTAATGTCGGCCAGCCTGACGTTGATTATCCGGCCCGGCGCTTTTTTTGCCTGAACAGGGAATTCCTGGAGAGTGGCGCCCTGGAGATGATATGCGGCCAGTCTGTTGTTTTCGCCGATAACTACGTCAATCCGGCCATCACCGTCAATATCGCCCATATCCATAGTCTGCATGGATATGTTGATTTTTTCCGTAGCCCTGGTTTGAGTCAGGTCTACGGTTTCCGATTCAGGTGGCGCTGTGCCCGGAGTTTTCATGCTGACGGAATTACTTTTATCCTCTTGTCCGGCAGGTAATTTTTTTGTTTCCCCTGCAAGAGGAGATGAGATTTCAGGGCCAGGAGGTAAGGTAAAACTTTTGTAAGGTTTTATGGGCGGCAGTTCCGGCAGATCGCCGGTAGTTACGATTTTTTTAAGAATTCTGTCAGGGTGGGCCGACTGAAAGGAAGAGGCCGGGGCCTTCGGAGCAGCCGGGGAAGAAGAAACAGTGGAAATGGTAGAGGGCCCGGCCGGAGAGGCCGCTCTTTTTGTTTGCGGCGCTGGTCTGGAACTGCCGAATATTTTTTCGGCAACATTCCAGGAAATTTTATCAACTGCATCAGCCATGTCATCGTTAGCGAATTTTTGGGAAAAAGTCTGGACAGGTTTTGTTACTCCTTTTGCGTAAATAAAAGTCTCAACTGTAAAACGATCTTTTCCTTCGCTTAGTCTTCCTGCCATCAGGTAGTCGGTGCCATACTGTTTCATTAACTCCTGGATGCGTTTTGCCAGCTCATTTTTGTCCTGGGGCAGAGGACAGGAAAGGCACAGGCTGATTATTTTAATTTCCGCCCGTTTGGCCAGACGGCTGATCAGCATATTCTTCAGGCCCCGGCGCAGGGGGGAAATATCCTTTTCAGCAATCTGTTCCAAGGGCAGCAGGGCCAGGGAGGCCTGCCGGTCGGAGGTCCTGCCGACTGCCGGATTTATCCAGAAAAAAACCGCAATGAAAATGAGAAATGAATGGAAGAAATTTTTATTGATCATGTGATTACTCTCTATAGCGTACAATAAAACAGCTGTGCCGTAATTTGCGATAATATTTGTTTACCGGATAATTTGTTGCCCTATCTGCATAGTTACAGTAAATTTTAAATTTTTACCGTGATTATTTACTTTGTCTACTATTTTTTTTATTTTTGTCTCCGACTTATGCTCTATCTTATTCGACATGGTCTGACCTGGGCCAACAAGGAAAACCGTTTTGCCGGACGCAGCTCTGAAGCGCTCTGTCCTGAGGGGATAAGTCGGCTTGAAGAGCTCAGCAAAGAATTAAGGCAAATCGGTCTTGAATATATTTTTTCCGGGCCACTGCCCCGCACTGTCCAGTCGGCTGAAGTTATCAGCCGGTTCTGTGAAGTGGATGTGAAAATTTGTCCGGAGTTAAATGAGATTTATCTGCCTCACTGGGATAGACTTACCAAGGCTGAAATACGCTCGCAATATGGCCGGCAATATCCGACCTGGCTGGAGGATCCTGCCGGATTTAAGGTTCCCGGCTGTGAAACTTTAGCGGATGTTCAGCAGCGGGCCGTTGCTCTGGCTGAACAGGCGATTACTGATTTTCCCGGCAAAAATATTTTATTGGTAACTCATCTGATAGTTGGGCGTTGCCTGGTTCTTTATGAGCGGGGACTGGGACTGGATAAATTTCGTACCATAAAAATTGCCAATGGCCGGCTTGTTTCTTTACCGGGGATATCCGCAGGTTAATAGAGGCATTTCTGCTGTCTTTTCAAAGCATAATATCCAGCAGGATGGCAAGGGCCGAGGTGGCAAAGATAAAAAGATAGTTAAGGTTTTCTTTTGATTTTTCAATTGAGGCCAGCAGGTATGCGATAACCCGGCGGTCATCAATACTCAATTTGTTTTGTTTTACCTTGCTTATCAGTTTGTTGTGGCTGATGGCCTTTTTTCGTTTCACGGAAATGAAATACCTGTAGGAGAAAAAGACGATATAGCCGATTATGCCCAGATACCAGACAGGACGGAAGAATTCCGGGAAGAGTTCTTTTATAACCAGCAGGGCCCGAAAAGACAGGGCTGAGAGCAGGCCGATGATAAAGAAAAGATTTATTATCAACGACGGCAGGGTATGGGGAAGCTGTTTCATTTTTTATTGATGAGCCGGGAGCTGGGTGCGGCGATATCGACAATTAACAGGCGTGGCCCGAAAGTGGATTCCCGTCCGCGCGTCTGAAAAAAGGATTAACCGTAACTGCTCACAGGGGGCCGCATATTCGGAGTCGAAGTTTATGCCCTGTTTTTAAGAGTGCTTACCTCCGCGATCAGCCTGTCTTACATAGCGCCGGTATGCTGCACCCAGATCACGAAAATCTATCGGAGTCTTCCTCTGGTCGCTTACCTGCACCCTGCAGGTAAGCGCAGACTCAGAGCAGTTACAAATATTGAGGTTTGCGCTCATTAGTGCGCTTACCCCATGAATAGTTACGGTTAACCTTGTTTTTATTCTAGAATGCCATACTTAAGGTAACTCCACCGTAAACAAAGTCGCTGTCGTTGCCGTCAACACTCTCGTTTTCGATAAGATCCTCAGCATCGCTGCTTAAGGAGAAAGAATAATACAGTTCAGGAGTGACGGCAAAATATTTTCCTATTGGCAAGGTCATTGAGGCGGAGAGTAATCCGTCATGAAAGTCACTGTATGAATCATCGGCTATGCCGTCTCCGTCAAGGTCAACGTCATCATCAAGATCATAGTATCCGACCTGGGCTCCCAGATCAAGGACATAGCCTTCGCTGATTTCAATGGAATGTGATATCCCGAGCGTTACATATAGACCTTGATAGTTGTCGGTGTCCCAGTAAATGCTCAGGGTCGGTGACATCAGGGTTTTCAGGGTTGAGGTGACATACCATTCCTGGGTGTCGTCGGCGCTGTCCAGGGAATAATATATGTAACCGACTCCGTAATCGGCAAAACTGGATGAGCCGTCATAGGAGAGTGTCAGGTCGGTCTCGTTGAATTCGCTTGTGTCTGTATCGTAATGATCGGTATCGAGGTTACCCCAGAGATTGAAACCGAATCCCTTGTAGGCAATTGTCATTGACGGCTGCAGGACAATACTGTCCTGGCTCAGTTCGTATCCCCGCCAGATATACTGGCTCAGGGCTGAGACGCTGAGCTCAGCACTTGGTTTTTCTTCCTCTGCCAGGGCCGAAGCCGCAGTAAAACCGCTGAAGATTATTCCTGCCAGTGCCAGGCTGCTGATTTTTACCATTTGTTTTTTCATAACTTTTTTCTCCTTTGCTAAGGGCTCACTCAAAAATAACTTTGCATGTAACTGCTCACAGGGTACCGCATATTTCCGCGATCAGTCCGCCTTACGTATGACTAATACGCTGCGCCGACCTGATCACGAAAATCTACGGCACCCTGTAACCAGTTACAATTACAGGGGGTTAGCGAAGTTATAGCGCTTACCCCATGAGTAGTTACCTTTGCATTCTAATTCGCAATCTGAGTATTTAAAAAAGAGATCTGCAATTATGCAATCCTGGAACGTATCTTGAGCTATGCCTACGGTTGCATGTAGTTAGATCACTTTTCTAAATGTCCATATTACTCCTTATCTCTACTAATTTATTTATTTTTGAGTGAACCCTTAGTCTATAAATGTTTTAGATAGGGCCCATCACAAATACAGGGATAAGGCCCCGGTTTAAATTACGCTGTGAAGTTTATTTGGTGGTCACAAAATCATGATAGGCATTGGCACCGTGTTCGCCGATGTCGAGTCCTTCCATTTCTTCTTTTTCGCTGACCCGCAGCCCCACTGTCAGGTCAATTACTTTGAAAAGGATAAAGGCGACACCAAAGGCCCAGATAAAGGCGGCACCGATACCGATAAGCTGGGTGGATATGATTTTTATAGTTGTGCCGCCCATGTTGAACAGTCCGGCCGCCAGGGTTCCCCAGGCCCCGCAGACACCGTGAACCGATACGGCGCCTACCGGATCGTCAATGTGCATCCGGTCAATAGTGACAACGGAAATAACAACCAGGACTCCGGCTATGGCCCCGATTATAATGGAGCTTAAGGGACCGACATTGGCACATCCCGCCGTAATCCCTACCAGTCCGGCCAGGGCACCGTTTAAGCTCATTCCCACATCCGGTTTTTTAAACATGGCCCAAGATGTGATCATGGCAAGGATTGCCCCGGCGGCTGCGGACATATTGGTGTTGACAAAGATCATGGCAATACTTTTATCCGCCGTAGTGGTGGAGCCGGGATTAAATCCAAACCAGCCCATCCAGAGAATAAAAACACCGAGAGCGGCAATGGGAATATTGTGACCGGGAATGGCGCGGACTTCACCTTTGGGGCCGTATTTGCCGATACGCGGTCCCAGCACAATAGCCCCGGCCAGGGCGGCCCAGCCTCCGACTGAATGGACTACTGTGGATCCGGCAAAATCGATAAAACCCAGCTTTTCCAGCCAGCCGCTGCCGTTCAGCAGGCTGCCCCAGGCCCAGCTGCCGAAAATCGGATATATAAAGGCGCAGAGAAAAAGACTGTAAATAAGATAACTGGTAAACTTTGTCCGTTCAGCCATGGCCCCGGAAACAATAGTGGCGGCAGTGGCGGCAAACACGCACTGGAACATCCAGAAGGCCAGGACCCACGGGTCACCATCCGGGCTCCAGCCACTGAGGAAAAAATCAGAAGTCCCGAACCAGCCGGTATTGGTCGCGCCGAACATAAGGCCGAAGCCTATGGTATAAAAGGCGATGGAACCCATGGAAAAGTCCATCAGGTTTTTCATCATAATGTTTACCGAATTTTTTGCCCTGGTAAAACCGGCCTCAACCATGGCAAAGCCGGCCTGCATAAAAAAGACAAGGGTCGCAGCAACAAGAGTCCACAGGTAATTGGCGTGTTCCTGTACCAGGTTTATAGCTGCGGCATTGTTTAAAGGAGTGGGAAGTTCGTCGCCGCCCCAGGCCAGGGCCGGCAAAGCAGTCAGTAAAACTGTCAGTAGTATTTTTTTCATCATGTATCTCTTTTTGTTAAGTTTTATGTTTTTCTTTATTCTTAGAGTAACCTGCTAAATTGCATTTTGGTCGGTTTCGCCGGTCCTGATACGGTGAACCGACTCGATAGGCATAACAAATATCTTACCGTCACCTATTGCACCTGTTTTCACGGAATTAATAATTGTCTCCGTCACCTTGCTTACCATTGCGGCGGCAATAACGATTTCCACTTTAATTTTAGGTATAAAGTCAACAACATATTCCGCCCCTCGATAAATTTCCTTGTGCCCTTTCTGTCGACCAAAGCCTCTCACCTCGCTTACCGTCATACCGTTAATTCCCAGGTCGTTCATGGCTTCTTTTAATTCGTCGAGTTTAAATGGTTTGATTATCGCTTCAATTTTTTTCATGAAATACCTCCTTTAAATTAATTTATGGTTTGCTTGAATAGCCAGATATATGCCATAAAGGAGTTTGAAGGATTATTTATTGATAACTGGCTGGAATAAAAGATAGTTTTTTGGGCTGGGGACAGCTTGTCAGGTAACAATTTTGCAATTTTATTACAAAATTGTATAGGTGATTGTAAGGTAATTATACAAAATTGTAATACAATAAGGGCTTAAGGGAGGGGTGTCAGACTCCGGCAAAGAGTCTGGAGGCAAAGTGCGGCTGAATAGTTACGTGGTTTTTTTACTGCCTGATTTTCTTTTTGATATCGTAACTACTCATGGGGTAAGCACCTAATGATTGCAAATCTCAATATTTGTAACTGGTTACAGGGTGCCGTAGATTTTCGTCATCAGACCGGTGCC
>JANTGB010000109.1 GCA_024763115.1 Desulfobulbaceae bacterium
AAACAAGGACTTAAGAGAATCATCTCTAAAGTCCTTGTTTTTAACCTGGTAGCGGGGGGCGGATTTGAACCACCGACCTTCGGGTTATGAGCCCGACGAGCTACCGAACTGCTCCACCCCGCGTCACTGAGTTTTACATATTAACTTTAATAATTTAAAAGTCAAGACATTAGCATATATTATAATTTTGATGAGTAGCCAAAAAAATAATTGACTGTTTTTTAATCTGGTGTTATTTATTTTTTATTAATTTGCCGGTGAATGATAAAGTATACTCACCGGTTTTATTTTCTTTTTGCGATAATACTTATTTTAAATTAGTAATATTAATGTGTAATTTCTTTTTTTCGTCTTTCTCTACGGATTTTTAAAATGCATATTTCTGAAGGTGTTCTAAATGCTCCAGTTCTATTAGGTGGAGGGGCATTAACAATGGCCGGAACCTATATCGGCCTGAAAAAAATTAATTATGAGCAGATAATGCCTGTGGCGTTGCTGTCGTCGGCTTTTTTTGTGGCCTCGCTTATCCATGTTCCTCTGGGGCCGGGCAGCGTCCACCTGATTTTAAATGGTCTGCTTGGAGTTATCCTGGGCTGGATCAGCTTTCCAGCCATACTGGTCGCTCTTTTTCTCCAGGCTGTTTTTTTTCAATTTGGCGGTATCGTTGTTCTGGGGGTTAATACCTTTAATATGGCCTGTCCGGCTGTTTGTGTATTTTATCTGGTTCGTCCCTGGCTGATGCGTCCCGGCACCAGGGCTGCGGCTTCTTTTTGCGGCGGATTTTTAGCGGTTTTGCTGTCATCATTATTGGTGGCCCTTTCCCTTTCCTGTACTGATTCCGGTTTTATCAAGACAGCCGAACTTATTGTTGCCGCTCATTTTCCGGTTATGCTCATTGAAGGCATTATTACCATGTTTACCATGTCTTTTCTGGAAAAGGTTCAGCCGGAAATTTTGAATCTGAAACATGTTTGACGGTAAACATAGATAAATAAGTCTGTTGATTTAATGTAAGCATTCACCAGCACCTCATCTTTGCCCATTTGAGCCTGCTTGAATAGCACCAGTATGCTGCGAAGGCACAAATGAACAAATCTAAGGCACAGGTAAACGCTTAGAGACTTAAATATTGCAAAGATTTACTCCCTGATAAACGGTTACGATTTAATAGGATTTTCGTTCGAGATCAAGACATACGGAAAAATTTACCGAACGCATCTATATACCTCAGGTATATAGTTAATATTCAGAAGATAAATTTTCCGTATAACGCAGAGATCGGGAGAAAAGTCATTAAATCAGCAGGCCCATAAATGGTAACTGCTTGCGGAAAGATCCCGGAGTCTCCCGCTGGTCGCTTACCTGCACCATGTAAGCAGTTATAATTACGGTGGTTAGCCCAATTAAGGCGCTTACCCGATGAGTATTTACGATAAATGATAAAATTTCTGAGATTGTACAGTGTTGTTGTGCTCGTTTTGCTTGTGTTGCCCCTGTGGTTTGATCAGGCTGAAGCTCATCGAGTAACGATTTTTGCCTTTGGCCAGGGAGAATATATTGTCGGTGGAACTTCTTTCAGCGGCGGTAAGAAACCTGTAAATGTAGAGATAATCGTCAAAGAGGCAAGCCGGGGGAAAACTATTTTTCGTACCCGCACCGACAATGAGGGAAATTTTCGTTTCAAAATTCCCCGGGAGGCCCGGCAAAAACATCTTGATTTACTGCTTGTAGTAAATGCCGGTGATGGACATCGGGGAGAATGGCCTCTGCCGGCAGCAGAGTATCTTGATAATCCCGAGCCTGACTCCAAGCCGATCCAGTCTGAAAAAACAGGTAATGAAAAAATTGAGGCCGGACTTCAGCAGGAAAAGATGTCTTCATTTAAAAATATTGAAAAACAGCAGATTAGACGTATTGTCGAAGATGCTGTGGAAAAAAAACTGGCTCCAATTAAATATATGTTGGCCGAGAGCCGGGATAAAGGGCCTGATCTGCGTGACATATTGGGAGGGATCGGTTATATTTTCGGACTGGCCGGGATCGTAGTTTTTTTTAAATATAAAAAGAGAGAGGATTGAAAATGTTAAAGAAAGTATTAATTATTTTATGCCTGACTGTTTTTTCCTTGACTATGGCAGGTCAGGCTTCAGCCCATTTCGGCATGGTAATTCCTTCAAAAAATATTGTTACTCCACAAGATAAGACTGTTGACTTTACCCTGGCCTTTGCGCATCCTTTTGAAGGAAACGGCATGGAACTCGTCAAGCCGTTGAGATTTTGTATGTTCCACGATGGGCAGACTACTGATATGCTCAGCACCCTGAAAAAAACTAAAATTCTGGGTCATACTGCCTGGCAGACAACATACCGATTTAAGCGACCCGGAGTATATTATTTTGCCATGGAGCCGAAACCTTACTGGGAACCGGCGGAAGACGTATCCATTATCCATTACACCAAGACGGTAGTCGCAGCCTTTGGCGGAGATGAGGGCTGGGATGAGCCCATGGGGCTTGCCACGGAAATTATACCTTTATTGCGTCCTTTCGGCAATTATGCCGGCAATACTTTTACCGGCAAAGTCCTGCTCAAGGGAAAACCGGTTCCCTATGCCGAGGTAGAGGTGGAATTTTATAATAAAGACGGTAAATTCAAGGCACCCAGCGAATACCATATTACCCAGGTTGTAAAAGCTGATGGTAACGGGATTTTTTCCTTTACCTGTCCTCAGGCCGGCTGGTGGGCCTTTGCCGCCCTGAATGAGGCTGATTACACTCTGGATGACCCGGACGGTAAGCCCAAGGGTGTTGAACTTGGTGCGGTTTTCTGGATTTATCTGGATAACTACATGCAATAAAAAATCGTAACCGTTCACCAGGGCACCAAATTTACAATAACCTTCAGTCCTGTAAGTGTTTACCAGTGCCTTAGATTCGTTCGTTTGGGACTTCGAAGCATACTTGTGCTATTTCGAGAAGGCCCAAACGGGCGAATATGAGGTGCTGGTGAACGCTTACAAAAAATCTGTAACAATCAGGTGAAAGAAAAGATGGCAGAGACGGGAAATTCCCTGTCTCTGCGTATTTATTTTCAAAGTGAGTCCCTAGCCGCCGACTCACTTTGACAACATGGAGATTTTTCATGAGAAAAAACAGTCAGGTTATAATTTTTGTCTGTCTTTTTGCCTTATTCTCAGCGCCCTGGAGCAGCCGGGCGGAACAATGCAACCTGAAAATTGGGGTATCCCTGCATCCTTATTATTCCTGGGTAAAAAATATTGTCGGCGATACCGCTAAGGTAGAGCCCCTGATCCCTCCCGGCAGTGACCCCCATACCTACCAGCCCATGCCCGAAGATCTGGCTCATATGCAAAATCTGGATGTACTTGTTATAAATAATCTTGGCCATGATGAATTTGTCAAACCCATGCTCAAGGCGATCGACGACACAAAATTAATTATTATCGATACCAGCAAGGGATTGCCACTGCTTCCTGTTTTCGGCCATAGCTCTTTGCTTAACAAGATTGAGGGCAATAAGGTATCTTATAACTCTCATACATATATTTCCATAACCGGCGCTATTCAACAGATTCAGATGATTGCCAGGGAGCTCGGGAAAATTTGTCCGAACAAAGCCCGGATGTACAAGAGAAATGCTCGTGCTTATGCGAAACGACTCCGTCACATGCTTTCCGTCGGCCTGGCTAAACTTGATGAGATCGACACCAATAATTTTAGAATAGCAACAGTCCATGACGGTTATTCCTATCTGTTTCAGGAACTGGGTGTTGAAGTTACAGCCGTTGTTCAACCACGCCACGGCATAGAACCTAACGCCAGGCAGTTGCGGGATACCATCAAACGGATAAAAAGAGCCAAGGTCA
Organism: Desulfobulbaceae bacterium; assembly: GCA_024763115.1. Classification (GTDB taxonomy): domain Bacteria; phylum Desulfobacterota; class Desulfobulbia; order Desulfobulbales; family SURF-16; genus JANTFJ01. The sequence goes on from JANTGB010000109.1 coordinate 3,887, forward strand.
ATATTCTTTTTACCGAGCTTGATTACAAGAAAAAATATGTGGACATTATTTTTCAGGAAACCGGGTGCCGGATTTACAGTTTGTCCCATATTTCCCATGGAGAATATAGAGCCGACACTTTTGAAAAGGGCATGCGGAAAAATGTTGACGCCATTGTCCAGGCATTAAGCGAGGCCGGTTGATATCAAGTTGAAACTTATGGAGCAAATATGCCAATAAAAATAAAAAGTCGTCAAAAAACAAACAAGCTGCGATCTGTCCTTGTCGCCGGTTTTTTAATGCTCGCTATTACAGCTTCGGCCTATGCTCATTCCGTCGTCCTGTGGTGCTATGTGGAGAATGATAGAGTTTATGTCGAGGCTTTTTTTATGGGAGGCAACAAGGTTCAAAATGGAAAAATTATTGTTGTCGATAAAAAAGGCAAAAAACTGCTGGAGGGAACGACCAGTAAGGAAGGATTGTTCGATTTTGTTCCTCCAATCAGAGATGAGATGACCATTTTCTTGAAAATCGACAGCGGCCATAGCTCTGACTTTAAACTGACAAAGCAGGATTTTCTGGAAGCTGAGCAGGATTCGGCAGCCGCTGACGGCAAGTAAATTGTCAGCCGGGCAATTATCCCCCTCCGCTCCTTAACTGTTCATCTGCACCTCAATCCGGAGTTGAGGTTTAAGCCCTGTCTTTAACGGTTACCATTGATTTATATAGAGTTTAAACCATCGCTTAATAGTTGCTCCGGCCCATTATATGACCTTCGAAAATTTCAGTCAGGGAAATTCCATCCTGCATAAGATGGATTCCCGGATTAAAATAATTTCGGCAGTGGCTCTGGCTGCTGCGCTCTCTGTCTGTCATGATTATATCAGCCCCGGAATCGGATTACTGCTTGGTGTTATCATGATTTTGACGGCACGATTAAGGTTTCGTGAAGTTTTTTGGCGTTTACTGCTGGTAAACGGATTTATTGCGCTGCTCTGGGTTACCTTGTCCCTGACTTATCCCGGAGATTCCCTGTTTTCTTTCGGCCCGTTAAGGCTGAGCAAGCCGGGAATAGAACTGGCAGCCCTGATTACTCTGAAATCAAACGCCATTGTCTTGTTTTTTATTGCGCTGCTTGCCACTTCAACCGTAGCCGACCTTGGTCATGCCCTGGAAGCAATTGGGACTCCCCGTAAATTCTGTCTATTGCTGTTATTTTCCTATCGTTATATTTTTGTGATAAGTCAGGAATACCTGCGACTGAACCGGGCAGCTAAATTACGCGGTTTTCGCCCCACTACCAATCTTCATACCTACCGCACTTACGGCCATTTGTTCGGCATGACCCTGGTACGAAGCTGGAATCGAGCCGGGCGGGTCAGGCAGGCCATGACCCTGCGTGGTTTTCATGGCCGATTTTATTCGTTGAACGTAAATAAGGCAGGTCTAAACGATTTGTTGTTTCTCATGTTTACAGTCATTATTGTATTAGGTTTTGTTTTCATCGAATTTAAATAAATCTTAACCCTGAATTGTAAAATTTCAACCAGCCCTGGTATGCACCTTTTTCGCTGACATTATGAACTACAATCACTCAGCCCCCTTTATAGAGATGCATGATGTTACCTATTTCTATCCAGGGGCCGAAAAACCTGCCCTGGACAAGGTTAATTTTATACCCGACAAAGGCAAAGTAGGTCTTATAGGCCCTAACGGCAGCGGCAAAACCACTCTGTTTCATATTATCATGGGCCTGTTAAAACCAGATAATGGTCAGCTGCTTTTTAAAGGACAGCCGTTGGCTCATGAAAAGGATTTTCGGCAATTACGCCGGGAAGTGGGGCTTCTTTTTCAAGACGCTGATGATCAGCTTTTTTCTCCTACTGTGTTGGAAGATGTGGCCTTTGGTCCCCTGAATCTCGGCATTTCTCCTGCCATGGCCCGTAAAGCCGCCTGTCAAACTTTGGCTAAACTGGGCTTGTCCGACCTGGTAGAACGGATTACCCATCAGCTCTCCGGCGGCGAGAAGAAACTTGTTTCTCTAGCAACCATACTGGTAATGGAACCAAAACTGCTGCTGCTTGATGAGCCGACTAATAACCTTGATTCCTCGACAAGAATGAAGCTGATAGAAATTCTTGCCGGTCTGAAACTTTCCTGTATCATTATTTCTCATGACTGGGATTTTCTGGCGGCAACGACGGCAGAGATTTACGCCATGGAAAACGGTCTGTTGATCCGCAGTGGCAAATCGTCCCTCCATAATCATTTTCATGTTCATTCACACGGTGGCTATCCCCATGAACACGGGGGATAAATTTCATTATTTATGTATTGATAAACTTCTTGCGCCACAGGATAACCATGATTATTTTCTTCTAACAAAATTCTATTTTTTAAAAGTAACTACTTATAGGGTAATCGCCTGATGTATGCAAACTTCCGTATTTGTAATTGGTTGCAGGGGGCAGGTAAGCAGCCGGCGCAGTATACTGGTGCTATGTAATACACGCTGATCGCGGAAATATGCGGTGCCCTGTGAGCAGTTACCTTTAAAATTCGATATTCTGCGGTTCAAAACAAAAGCATGCAAGATTTTAAATCAATATTTTGTCATTTTTTTATGTTACCCCATAAAAACAAAAAATAGAGAAAACCATGACGGATAATTTTAAACGGCAATGGGATGTGGAAATGGCCATGACTGTCCTGGAAAATAAAACCGTAGACAGCAAGCTGTGGGCCGAAGCAGTGGAATGGTTGCTGCTTTACGGCCCGCCCCGGATAAAGGAAATACTTTCCCAGGCATCAAGCATGGCCACCCAGGAGCATTTTCCTGAATTAAAGCCCACAGGATACAGTCCGGACGGACAGCCCTGTTACGATGTGAGAAAATTAGCCGAATTTTTAGGGCTGACCCCTGAAGATATAATGAAAAAATTGGGTGAAATGGAAATAAAACAGGAATCTATTCATCTTTACAGCGAGAATGAAATAAATAAATTGCAATAGAGTCGATATTATGATTTTGTTCTATCTATAATCAAAAAGTGACTGCCCACAGAGCATTAGATCCGGAGTTTCATGCGTTCGCTTATCTTTCCTCGATCAGTCCGGCTTACGTGTGACTTAATATTTTGTGACGGACTGATCACAAAAATCTCCCGGAGTCTCCTGCTGGTCGCTTGCCTGCACCATGTAAGAAGCTGCAATTAGGGTTGTTGGCAACATTAAGCAGCTTACCCCGTGAGTAATTACATCAAAAAACGTAACTGCTCACAGGGTACCGCATATTTCCTCGATCAGTCCGGCTTACGTATGACTAATACGCTGCGCCGACCTGATCACGAAAATCTACGGCACCCTGTAACCAGTTACAATTACAGGGGTTAGCGA
>JANTGB010000110.1 GCA_024763115.1 Desulfobulbaceae bacterium
GTGCCGTAGATTTTCGTGATCAGGTCGGCGCAGCGTATTAGTCATACGTAAGCCGGACTGATCGCGGAAATATGCGGTACCCTGTGAGCAGTTACCGTAAAATTAATGTAAGTTTTCCGGACATTCTGCTGTAAATTTGTCCGGAGTCTCGTTCAAGGGTTCAAGGGTTCAAGGGTTCAAGGGTTTAAAAGTTCCAAGGTTCAAAGGTTCAAGGGTTCAAGGGGTCAAGCAACCCTATATGCGGTGCCCTGTGAGCAGTTACAAAGTTTTTTACGAGGTCTGAAATAATGGAGGCTATTCATCAGCCGGTTCTTCTTGCCGAAGTTATTTCCCGGCTGAAGCCGAAATCAGGAGAAATATATGTTGATGCCAATCTGGGGATGGGGGGACACAGCCGGGCCATCCTGGAAAAAAGCGGTCCGGCAGGCCGGGTAATCGGTTTTGATTGGGATAAAGAGGCGATAAGAGAGGCTCGAAGCAACCTGGCCGAGTTTGGCAAAAGAGTTGTTTTTGTCCAGCGGAATTTTGTCGATATTGTCGATGTCCTGCAGGAACTCGGCATAAAAGGGGTGAACGGACTTCTGCTTGATCTTGGCCTTTCATCGTTACAGCTTGACTGTTCAGGCCGGGGATTTTCTTTTCAGGGAGATGAATTTCTTGATATGCGGATGGATGATCGAACCAGGGAAACCGCTGCTGATCTCCTTGCCCGCTGTTCTGAACAGGAGCTGGCTGATATTTTTTTTTATTACGGAGAAGAACGCCAGGCCCGGCGCATAGCCGCTCATGTTGCGACCCGGCGGCGGCAGGAGAAGATTACCACCACCGCTCAACTGGTTGATTTGGTTGCCGGGGCAATTCCCCGGCGTTTTCATCCAGCCAAAAAGCATGTTGCCACCAGGGTTTTTCAGGCCCTGCGTATAGCCGTTAACAATGAGTTAGGTAATCTGGAAAAAATTCTGGCTGATGCCGGGAAAATTCTCCTGCCCACAGCCGGATTTTGTGTTATCAGTTTTCATTCCCTGGAAGATCGTCTGGTAAAACGGGCTTTTCGGGATAATCCGGTCTTACGGGTTGAAACAAAAAAAATAATTACTCCCGGCCCGGATGAGTTGGCGGAAAATCCCCGGGCCCGCAGCGCCCGCTTACGGGTAGCGGTTAGAAAATAAGAGGAAAGTAACCCTGAACCTCTGACCCCTCGAACCTGGAACTAAAAATGGTAAAGGATTATTCCCGTAAATATTCCAGAGCAGGCGGCTTGAGACAGAAGGTTGCCGAGCGGAAATCATCCGGTTCAGGTGCCGGCGGAAAGCTGTTCCGGAAGCTGGTGGGATTACTGGTCGGCGGAGCCCTGGTCTGCGGCTTATGCGGCAGTTTATGGTTTGGTTATATGATCAGGCAGGGACTGCGTAACCTTGGTACTGCCAATGTGGCCCTGGAGAAAAACAGGGAAGAAAATCGGTTGCTGAATCTTGAAAGAAATAAACTGTTGAGCAGAGAGAAAATAGAAAAAAAGGCCGGAGAAGAGGCTGGACTCTATCGCCCTTCGGGCAAACAGATAATCAGGCCATAAGGAGTTGTCCGGAAATAAGTTGGACAATATTGCGCTCCCAAGGCCGCAGCATTCAGCCGGTTATATGAATTGAAAACCGGATTGGCAGACATGGGGACAAATGGATTACAACGGCCTGCTGTTGATTATTCCGGATTACATCGCAAACGGAAAGATCAGCGCAAGAATCGCAAACTGTTTTTCTTTGCCTTTTTTCTGGTTTTGGCTTTGTTGCTTTTTGTTTTAATGTGCCGTTTTTCCATTGAATCTTTTTTTGTCGGCAAGGAGAAGAGCGTGGAAAATGCTCAGTCCCTGGTCTCCGGTTCATTGGAAATGCGCAAAAATATTTATGACCGTAATCTTGAGAATATGGCGGTCGGTTTCCAGCTGGTTTCAATTTACGCCAGGCCCCTGGAGTTGGAAAATATCAGGAAGGCGGCCGACAGACTGGCTCCTGTTCTGGGCTGTGATGCGGATAAACTCTATGAAGATTTGAAGATGGAAAAAAGCTACGAATGGCTGGCCAAGCATGTTTCTCCGGCCCTGGCCGCTGAAGTAGCGGATCTTGATTTGCCGGGAGTTTATTTTTCTTATGAAAATGAACGATTTTATCCTCATAATTCTCTTGGTGCCCATGTCCTTGGTTTTGTTAATGATGAACAGGGACTGGCGGGAATTGAGTCTTATTATGATACCAGGCTGCGTAGTGGGATTGCCAGGGAACTTGTTGCCGGCGGTCGGGATATTTCTCCCGGAGAGGCAAGCCGACCAGGTCATCTTGTCCTTACTCTTGATTTAAAAATTCAGGCTCAGCTTGAAGATGACTTACAGAAACTCGCGCAACAGGTCAAGGCTGAACGGGCAATGGCCGCTCTCATGGAGATTGACGGCGGGGCCATTGTCGCCCTTGCCAATCTCCCGGCTTTTGATCCCAACGCTTTCTGGAAGAGCAGCCCGGAATCCCTGGTCAACAGGGTGGTTTCAGAGCGGATTAAACCGGGTCCGCTTAATCGTCTTTTCATGTCGGCCGCTGATATCCGTGACGGCCGCATAAGCTGGGAAGAGCCGACTGCTGAGGCTAAGCCTTTTCCCGATAAAGAGCTGCAACCCCGGATAAGAAAAAAGAGAGTAAAAGGGCCCTTGTCCATGCAGTGGCACGGCTTTTCCTCTGAATTTTTAGGTACGCTTGAACTGGCTGATATTGATTCACGAACCCCGCCTGATGCTTTGGCTGCTTTGGCGGTCAGCCTTGGTTTTGATAAGGCGCGGCAGCTTGATCTTGCTCCGGCCCGGATAAAGGGAATAAATTATGAGGAAAAGGTAAAGGGGGACGGTGGCAGCTATTTGTTCGCCGACGATAACAGCGTTACCGCCCTGTCGCTTCTCACCGGTTTCACCTGGCTGGTTAATGGCGGTCATCAGGTGAAACCCTATCTGCTCCGGGAAACGATTACCAATGACGGCAGACGGGAATCATTATCTCATCCCTATGGCCGGGTTCCCGGTTTTTCCGGGGAAATGAGCCGGCGGTTTGTCTCTTTTCTGGCTGATAAGGTTAAACCGGGGCATAAATTTTATATAGCCGAATCCCTGGCCCTTGAGGAAGGAGAAATAGTCGGTCTGAGTCCGGAAAAAGACAATTTGGACAAGGCTGAGACGGCTGTGCCGCGTTTTCAAACCGTCTTACTGGGAATGGGGCCGGTCTCTAACCCCCGGCTTAGTATAGTTGTTGTCCTGGACGGGGCCGAGGTTGATTTAACTTCATGTCCTCCGGGCCGGCGTTTATTAAATAAGCTGATGGATCAGGCTGTATCCCGTTTAAGTTCCGCTGAAGTTAAGGAAGGAGGTTTGCCGCCCCAGCTTGATAATGAGGAAATTTATCATCGCTGGCTGACAGCCCATGACAGCCCTGATACGGTTCTAGACAAGGTTGGGAATTCGCCGGATCGAATGCCTGATCTTCGTGGTTACAGCCTGCGTCGGGCTTTACAGATTTTACAGCCCGTCAAGATGCGGATTACCGTGCATGGGGCCGGTCGGGTCAGCGGCCAGAAACCCCGGCCCGGCGTTGAAATAAAGGGTGATGAATGTGTGTTGACTTTGTCCATGGATTCGTAACCGTTCACCAGGGAATAAATCTTTGCAATATTTAAGTCTCTAAGCGTTTACCCGTGCCTTAGATTTGTTCATTCGGAGTCTCGTTCCTCGCTTACCTGTGCCTGCGCAGCATACTGGTGCTGTTCAAGCAGGCAGGTAAGCATAGACTCCGAAATGGGCAAAGATGAGGTGCTGGTGAACGCTTACATGGATTCTAACCCATTAAAGTGGAAGTGAACTTAGAATCTTTAGGATTTTTTTCAGTACCCCCTGAGGGGTAAAAGTGCCTTGATGCTAGAGATAACTACCTTGTTTCAATATAATTTTTTAAGTTTCTTGTTTTTTTTGACAGCTTCTCAGGGGTAGGCACTAAATGAAACTGACCATGCTCCTGGATAAGCTGAACTATAAAACCCAACAGGATATCAGCAGCATAGAGATTTCTTCCATTACCGCCGATTCCCGTAAGGTAAAGGAGGGTGCGCTTTTTGTAGCGGTGGTGGGGATAACGGTTGACGGCCATGATTTTATCCGCGAGGCGGCAGCCGGAGGGTGCGCGGCGGTTGTCTGCGAACAGGGCAGGGGAGAGGAGTTGGCTTGTCCTGTCGTAGAGCTTGCTGATACGGCTTTAGCCCTGGGGGAACTTGCCGCCGCCTTTTTTTCTTATCCGGCTGATGAAATGACCATGATCGGGATTACCGGAACCAACGGCAAAACAACGTCAACTTATCTGCTGGAGGAACTGCTGGCAGGCAACGGCTTTTATCCCGGGGTTATCGGCACGGTAAATTATCGTTACCGTGATGTTCGTTATCCTGCCTCGCATACCACCCCGGACAGCGTTACCCTGCATGGCCTGTTGCGGGAAATGGCGGATAATCAGGTCAGCCACGTAATTATGGAGGTTTCCTCTCATGCCCTTAGTCAGCAGCGGCTCAGCGGTTTGCTGTTCGATCTGGCTCTCTTTACTAATCTCAGCCGGGATCATCTGGATTATCATGCTGATATGAATGAATACTTTGCCGCAAAACAGCAGCTTTTCACTCACTGCCTGAAGCCGGACGGCAAGGCGGTTGTTGTTCTTTCCGCTGGAGATAACGACAAGTGGGGAGAAAAGATGCTGGCCGGGCTGACTGCGGAGCTGGGCCGGGAAAGGGTACTTGCCTGCGGCAGTGATGCTGAGGTCGGGGTTCGGAATTTTTCTTGCGGCATAAATGGTATCAGGGCCGGGATAATTACACCTCAGGGTGAGTTTCAGCTTTCTTCACCCCTGGTCGGCGAGTTTAATCTTCGTAATCTGCTGGGCGTTACCGGGGTAGCCCTGGGACTGGGGATCACAACTGAAAATATTGACCGTGTGCTGGACAGGACAGGCTCCGTGCCCGGTCGCCTTGAACGGATTCAGGCTGGAGAGGGAGAGGGCGGACCGGCGGTTTTTGTCGATTATGCCCACACCCCGGATGCGTTGGAAAATGTGCTTTCCTCGCTTCGTGCCTTAACGCCCCGCCGCCTGCTTGTGGTTTTCGGCTGCGGTGGCGACCGGGATCAGGGCAAGCGACCGCTGATGGGGAAAATAGCGGCCCGCCTGGCTGATGTTATCCTGCTTACCTCTGATAATCCCCGCAGTGAAGAGCCGCAAGCTATTCTGGCCGCTGTTGAGCAGGGAGTAAAAAGAGAGAAATGTCCCCGTTTCAGCGCCTTGGAGCAGGCGGAGTTTACGGGAAAAGGGTATGACATTGTTGAGTCGCGGGAACAGGCAATAGCCACGGCAATTCGCCTTGCAGGAGAGGGAGATATTGTTTTAATCAGCGGTAAAGGCCATGAACAGTACCAGTTGACCAGTTCAGGTAAAACTTTTTTTGATGATCGTCTGCAGGCGAAAAAACAGCTTGATTCGGTCACTTGCCAAAGGGAAAGGAAATGGAACTAGCACGCTGTAGAGATGGTAACTGTGGAAGAAGCGCCGTAATGAGAAGCAGGGGAAATTTTGGTTACGGCTTTACAATTGTTCAGGATCCCATCTGGACTTTGAGTCAGGTTCTGCTGGCCACCGGTGGCCGGTTTATCTCCGGCGCTACCCAGGCCTCATTTCGGTCGATTACCACTGACAGCCGGACGATTCAGCCCGGAGATCTTTTTCCGGCCTTAACTGGAGAAAATTTTGACGGCCATGATTTTGTTTTTAAGGCCATAGCCCAGGGGGCTGCCGGAATAATTGTCAGTCGTCCGGTAGAGGTTACGACCGTACCGGTTATTCAGGTTGCCGACACTCTCAAGGCCCTGGGAGATCTTGCCGCCTTTCGCCGCAGGCAGATACCGAACCTACAGGTTCTGGCCATTACCGGCAGTTCAGGGAAAACCACGGTCAAGGAAATGACCGCCGCTATTTTGTCTCGTGAATACAGTGTCCTGAAAACCAGCGGCAACCTTAACAATCTTATTGGGATGCCCAGGACATTGCTGGAGGTTGATTACCGGCATGAAGCGGCAATTCTCGAGATGGGGATGAATCAGCCGGGCGAGATTGCCCGATTGACCGAGATTGCCGATCCTGATATCTGCTGTATTCTCAATGTTCATGATGCCCACCTGGCCGGACTGGGTGATATTAACGGCGTAGCCGGAGCCAAGGGAGAGATGTTTGCCGGCAGTAAGTCTTGGGCAAAACTGGTGGTTAATGTTGATGATAAAAGGGTAAGGGGGCTGGCCCGTAAATACAGTCAAGAAAAGATTACCTTTGGTCGCAGTCGTAAGGCCATGATCCGGGCAACCCATATAAGGAGCTGCGGGGAAAACGGCATGGTTTTTACCCTGCATGTTGACGGCAGCCGGGAGCGGATCGCCATTAAGGCCATAGGTTATCATAATGTGTTAAACAGCCTTGCCGCCGCAGCCCTGGCTTATGCAGCCGGCTGTTCAATAGTGGAGATTATCAAGGGCTTGACCGGTTTTACCGCTTTTGACAAGCGACTGCAGATTGAGGAGGCAGCCGGGCTTAAAATAATCAATGATACCTACAATGCCAACCCCGCCTCCATGGCTGCCGCCTTTGCCGCGCTCCAGGATTTGCGGGACGCTTCCCGAACCGTGGCTCTGCTGGGCGATATGCTGGAACTGGGTGACAAGAGTGAACTTGCTCATCGCCGGTTGGGGGAAAATGCCGCCTGCCAGGGCCTGGATTATCTTTTTATAATCGGCGCTTATGCTCCTCTGGTGGCCCAGGGGGCTCTGGATGCCGGAATGTCGCGGCGGCGGATTAAAATTGTCCGGACCAGGGAAGAGATAGTCGAGGGGATAAGACGGATGCTTGACCTTGGCGAGCTTGAATCCGGCGACTGGCTGCTGGTTAAGGGATCAAGAAGCATGGGTATGGAAAAGGTTATAAGCGGTCTTAAAGAAATGTAAGCGTTCACCAGCACCTCACGGAGTCTACGCTTACCTCTTTGCCCATTTGAACCTGCTTGAATAGCACCAGTATGCTGCGCAGGCAGGTAAGCGAGGAACGAGACTCCGAAATGAACAAATCTAAGGCACTGGTAAACGCTTAGAGACTTAAATATTGCAAAG
>JANTGB010000111.1 GCA_024763115.1 Desulfobulbaceae bacterium
CCGTAGATTTTCGTGATCAGGTCGGCGCAGCGTATTAGTCATACGTAAGCCGGACTGATCGCGGAAATATGCGGTACCCTGTGAGCAGTTACATTTATTTTTGAGTGAGCCCTAAGGTAGCGCTTCAAGGAGTCGTTGCTTATTTTCCGTAGTTACAAAGAAGCAAAAAGTACATTTTTGTAAAAAAATATACTACTGGTAACAATAATGTGGTAACTTTGTTTTCATTTTCAGGCGACCTAAACAAGAAGAAAACAAATGGAGGGTAAAAATATGGTAACCTGCTGCTTGACCAGAATGTCCTGACCGCAGGAATGAGAATTTGATATTAGCTATGCAATGAATCTTTTTCTCGCCCTTTTTACCAGTGAATTGTAAAAAATGTACCGCAAACGAATTTATTTTTTGGCGATTCTGTTTATCCGTTCATCGAGGACAGTAAATTTAATAAAAAATTGTGAATAGACATTTTAGAACTTTTGTGATAGGTACCAGTCGGCCGGCATTAATTTTGCTAAAAAATTAAATTCTATCTATCAAAGTAGATAATACTTTGTCTGTCAAGGTTTGATATCCGTAATCTAATTTCCACATTAGATCCGAATGAATAATTTTTATAACTATACCAAAGGTAAATAATGAAAAAAATCGAAGCAATCATTAAACCGTTTAAGCTTGATGATGTTAAAGAGGCCTTGAATGATATTGGCATTAAGGGTATGACCATCTCAGAAGTAAAAGGTTACGGCCGCCAGAAAGGACACAAGGAGATATATCGCGGGGCGGAATATATAGTTGATTTTATTCCCAAGATAAAAATCGAACTTGTGGTCAAGGCCGAGCTGGTCAATGAAATTGTTGACAAGATTCGCAACTCCGCCCTGACTGACGGCGGAAAGATCGGGGATGGTAAGATTTTTGTCATGCCCATTGAAGAAGTAATCCGGGTTCGTACCGGAGAAAAGGGTGTGGAGGCAATCTAGGCGGTTGTCCGAGAATAGGCATTTTGAAAAAATAAGCGCAGTCATATGCTTGATATTATGAATATTATTTTTTTAAGATAACACAGATTCGGGCAGGTAAGCGAGGTGTGAGACTCCGCAGAAAGGGCATTCTCGGACAGCCTCTCAGGCTCCATCAGGAGAGGGTAAGACATAAAAAAATGCCGAATTGATTATGTTGGTTTTCGAGTAAACTCTAAATATCGAACCAGGAAGGACTAACAGTAAAACGTAACTATTCAGGTGCGCTTCTTAAGTAAGTGAGCTTGCAGGAATCTGCAATGTGCAGCTGATCAGTTACCATGAAACAAGTTAAACTTAAGGAGACAACTTATGACTAGAGATGAAATTCTCAAAATTGTAGAAGAACAAAACATTAATTTTTTCAGAATGCAGTTCTGCGACATTAATGGTTTTATGAAAAATGTTGCTATTCCCCGCAGTCAGCTGGAAAAAGCCCTGGACGGCCAGATAATGTTTGACGGTTCCTCTATAGACGGTTTTGCCCGGATCCAGGAATCGGATATGTATCTGAAACCCGATTATGATACCTTTGTCGTCCTGCCTTGGCGGAATAAGGACGGGATTGCCGCCGCCCGGCTGATCTGTGACGTTCATCTGCCTGACGGCACCCCTTTTGCCGGCTGTCCTCGGGTCAATCTTAAAAAATCACTGGCCAAGGCTAAGGAAATGGGTTTTACCATGAACGTGGGAACCGAGGCTGAATTTTTCCTTTTTAACTTGGACGAATGCGGCAATGCCACCACCCATACCCAGGATACCGCCGGCTATTTCAGTCTTGATCCCGATGATGAAGGCACCAACTGCCGCCGGGAAATCATCGAAACCCTGGAGGCAATGGGCTATGAGATCGAGGCCTCTCATCATGAGGTTGCCGAGGGCCAGCATGAGGTAAACTTCAAGTTTGCCGACGCCCTGACCTGTGCCGACAATACCGTAACCTTCAAATGGGTGGTCAAGGCCGTGGCCCGAAAATACAATCTCCATGCCACCTTTATGCCCAAGCCGGTGTTCGGCATTAATGGTTCAGGAATGCATACCAACCAGTCGCTTTTTAAATTGGATGGTTCCAATGCCTTTGCCGATGATAGCGGCGAACTGGGCTTAAGCGAAACCGCTTACCAGTATATTGCCGGAATTATTAAAAATGCCAGGGGATTTGCCGCTGTGACTAATCCTTTAATCAACTCCTACAAACGCCTGGTTCCCGGCTACGAGGCCCCGGTTTATGTTGCCTGGTCCGCCTCCAACCGCAGCGCCCTGGTCAGGATTCCCGCCTCGCGCGGCGTGGGTACCAGAGTTGAGGTACGCTGCCCGGATCCAACCTGTAATCCCTATCTGGCCTTTGCCATGATGTTGAATTCCGGCCTTGACGGAGTGGCCAATAAGCTGACTCCGCCTAACTCTGTTGATATCAATATCTTTGCCATGACTCCGGCGGAAAAAGATGCGGCAGGAATTGCCAGCATGCCGGCCAGTCTGAATGAGGCCATGGATGAGTTGAAAAAGAATCCCATTGCCAGGGAGACCCTGGGTGAGCATATTTTTGAAAAATATTGCGCCACCAAGGAAGCCGAATGGGACAGTTACCGAATTTCCGTAACTGATTGGGAGCTGGACAGCTATCTGGATATTTATTAATCAGCTGCCGCTACGCTATATCGAAAATATAGTCGCTAGAGCAGAAACAGAAAGGGCCGGAGATTTTTTTCCGGCCCTTTTCGGTTAAATTCAAGGAAGCAGGTAAGGCTCCCCAAACCTCAATGAGCCGCTGTCTTCATCCATTGTTGCCATAACTCCCACCGGCAGAGTCCGATTGCTGCTGGTATGTCCCACCGGAAAATCAGCCCAGACCGGGATATGGGCGGGCAGAAGTTCCAAAACCCGCTGCCTGATCAATTTTGTCTCTCCACAGTTGGAAAAATTTCCCAGAATCAGGCCGGAAACAGTGTTGAACCGTCCGCTCATCATTAACTGGGTAAGCATGCGGTCAATCCGGTATGGAGCTTCTCCCACGTCTTCAATAAAAAAAATATTATTTTTCAAAACGGGTTCAGCCGGAGTTGCCAGAAGATGAGAGATGGTTGTCAGGTTGCCGCCCACCAGTCGTCCATGTGCCGTGCCTTTTCGTAGAATCCGGATATTGTCCGGTCGCAGGGTATATGGTTCAGGCTCGGTCAGCCTTTTAAATAAATCCCGGCGGGAGTCTTTATCCGTTATCTCAAGAGTGGTAAGCATTGGCCCGTGAAAAGTAACCAGGCCGGTCTGTTGCCATATAGCCGTCAGCAGGACAGTGACATCACTGAAACCAACTAAAATTTTAGGATTTTGGCGGATTAAATTAAAATTAAGGCGCTCAAGCAGCCGTAAACAGCCGTAGCCGCCACGAATTGCCATTACAGCTTTAACTTCCGGATCGCGCCACAGCTCATGCAGGGTGTTCAGCCTAAATCTGTCGGATCCGGCGAGATAATTATATTGCTTTCGGGCCGGGGTTTTAACCTTGAACCCGAACTCGGCCAGAATCCCGACTCCCCGGACAAATTTATCCTCCTGCCAGGGCCCGGCAACCGGAGCCAGGCCGATGGTATCGCCCCGGCGCAGAGCAGGCGCTGACTTAACTGTTGTTTTCATAAAGTAACTGTAAACCTTTCAGGGTAAGCATAGAGTCAACTTCTTTTATTGATGGGGTATAGGGGGCGATGAGTTGAGCCATGCCGCCGGTAGCCATGACATGAGGTTGATCCGGGGAGAATTGTTGTTTTATCTGATTTATTATTCCCTCCACCAGCCCGGCGTAGCCATAGATTATGCCTGATTTAATCGCGTCTACAGTATTGGCACCTATAGGATTCGCCGGCGGGGAGGAGATATCGATTGCCGGTAGTTTCGAGGTCTTACTCCCCAGGGCAGCCAGAGAAATCGACAGTCCGGGGGCAATTGCCCCACCTATGTATTCGCCCCCGGCGGAAACGCAATCAAAGGTAATTGCCGTGCCGAAGTCAACTATTATTAATGGTTTTTTATGTCCGGCAAAGGCAATCTCGGCATTAACTATTCGGTCGGCCCCAACTTCAGCGGAATTATCAATATTTATCTTCAGGGCTGTCTTGATGGCGCTGTCGACAAAAAGCGGATCAAGTTTGAAATATTTTTTTGCGCAGTCCAGCCAGGCCGGGTTTAACGGCGGTACCACCGAGGCAATGATTACTGCCTGAATATCGGTAACGGAAATTTTTTCCAGAATAAACAGAGAATTAATTTTCTGGGCCAACTCGTCGGCTGTGCAGTTTCTGTCTGTCTGCACCCGCCAGTTTTTAATCAGTTTTCGCTGGTTAAAGATACCGAAAACCATGTGGCTGTTGCCCACATCAACGGCAAATAACATATTCTATATCCTTATATGGAGAAACTAATTTGTAACTACTCACGGGGTAAGCGACCAATGGGAGACTCCAGGTAAGCGACCAACGGGAGACTCCAGGTAAGCGACCAACGGGAGACTCCAGGTAAGCGACCAACGGGAGACTCCGTGAGATTTGCGCAATCAGGCCGGTGCATCGTATTAGTTATACGTAAGCCGGTCTGATCGTGAAAAGTGGTAATCGTAGACTCCGGTCGGTGCCCTGTGAGTAGCTACTTTTAACAAATATTTTAAGCGCTATTGCTTAATTCCTGATTAAGATTATATTAAGGGCTCACCAGCACCTCATCTTTGCCCATTTCGGAGTCTACGCTTACCTGCCTGCTTGAATAGCACCAGTATACTGTGCAGGCACAGGTAAGCGAAGAATGAGACTCCGAATGAGTAAATCCAAGGCACTGGTAAACGCCTAGAGACTTAAATGTTGCAAAGATTTACTCTCTGATGAACGGTTACAGATTATACTATAATTTTACTATCTTGTAATGCAACTTGATGTACCGCAGCTAATCTTCACTATAAGCTATTTTATATGCCGATAAAGAATAAAGTTCTGCTCGTTGATGACGATCAGATAATTTTAGAGATTATCCGTGACATTCTTTTAACTTCAAATGAATACGAGATAACGAGCGTCTCTTCCGGTGAAGAGGCTCTGGAAAAGCTGCATTCTTTTTTCCCTGATTTAATTATCCTTGATATTCAACTGCCCGGCCTGGATGGTTACGCCGTCTGTCGGAGGATCAGGGCTGACAGCAGGTTCAGGTTTGCCAAAATCATTATGCTTTCCGGCCTGGCCAAGCTTAAAGAAAGGCTGCTTGGCTATGAGGCCGGAGCTGATGGCTATTTGGCTAAACCTTTTAACTCACAAGAACTGCTGGCGAAAGTCAGGGTATTCATCCGGTTAAAAAAACAGGAAGAGGTTGATATGATAAAAACCAACCTTCTCAGCCTGGTTACTCATGAGACCGGAACTCCCTTAAACGGCATTATCGGTTGTGCCGAGCTTCTTCTGAATAATTCCTCATTATCCGTCGGAGACAGAGAACTTGTCCAGTTGATTGCCGATTCCGGCAGACAGCTGCATGTTTTTATACGCAAGGCCCTTCTGCTTTGTAAGCTCAAGGCCGGAATCAAGCTCGCCACCTATCGGGAGCAGCTCCAAAAACATCTGAAAATGACTGTCAATTTATTTAATGAAATGGCCTCACGGAAAGGGGTCATAATTACCTGTGATGCAACTGAGGATATCGTCTTGAATGCGGACTGGTCTCTTTTGGTTGAGGCTTTTCGTTATCTTATTGATAACGCAGTTAAATTTTCCCCAAAAGATGGAGTTGTAAAAATTTCAGCGTTTAAGAAAAATAATAATTGCCTCATTACGATTGCCGACCAGGGGCCGGGGATTGATCCTGAACAACGTAACAATATATTTACCGAATTTGCCATCCCCGACGTCAGTCATCATCATCAGGGACAGGGGATAAGCCTGGCAATTGTCCGCCAGATAATTAACTGTCATAACGGCAGGATTACAGTGGACGGGGAAAAAGGAAAGGGAGCAATACTTACCGTAAAAATTCCTTTGGCGGAGGCAGAGTAGCAATATGGCTGAAAAACAATCTTATTCCCGGAGGCGGCGGGGCGGAAAAGATTATCAATGTCACTGCTGCAGAAAAATTTTACCCTACTGTCGAAACTGCCCCTGCGGCTTCCAGATCTGTGATGACTGCTTTAAAGAAAATCTCTGGGGGATCAGTAACGGCCCTACCTGGATCTGCCCGGATTGCGGTCGAGTACGGATGACTTATTAGCAGGCAATCACGTTAATTAAAAAATCAGCAACAGCCGGGATATCGTCCAGGGCAAAACAGGGTAAATCATCGGCTGCCGGAGAATCGGTTATCAGGGCAATCCAGCTTGCATCGCGGTTTTCCAGGGGCGGGTCGCCCGTTTCCCGGCGATAAACTTCAATCTTGGCCAGATTTGTCCGCTTGTACCCTTCAGCAATTACCAGATCAACCTCGTTAAAATAACGATCCACCAGCTCAGCGACATCAGGGTCTTCATCCACGTCACGAATTATGCCCAGGCCTGTGGGCGAGGCCAGGGCGACAATTTCAGCCCCGGCCTTTTTATGCCGCCAGGTATCCTTGCCCGGTTTATCCATCTCAAATTCATGCACATGGTGTTTGATCGTCCCTACCCGGCAGCCCCGTTGTTTCAGTTCCGGGATCAATTCTTCCAGCAGGGTTGTTTTGCCGTGGTTGGGTCTGCCGACCAGAGCGACAACAGGAGGCATATTGATCAACCCGGAGGCCAGTTCATGTCCCGGCCGCCAAGGATATGCATATGGAGGTGAAAAACAGTCTGACCGGCCTGGGCCCCGTTGTTAAAGACAACCCGAAAATCATCGCCGATATTGTCTCGGGCTGCCAGTTCGGCCCCGATTCGCATCATTTTACCGATAAGCGCCTCATCTTCTGTCCCGACATCTGCCGGGCCCCTGATATGCTTTTTGGGAATCAGCAGAAAATGCACTGGAGCCTGGGGAGCGATATCGCGAAAGGCCAGCAGTTCATCATCCTCGTATATTTTCTCGGCTGGAATTTCTTCCTTGACTATCTTGCAGAATAAACAATTTTCACTCATTGCAGTCCTCTTGTTTAATTTTCCGTAAGCGTTCACCAGCACCTCATCTTCGCCCGTTTGGGCCTTCTCGAATAGCACAAGTATGCTTCGAAGTCCCAAACGAACGAATCTAAGG
>JANTGB010000112.1 GCA_024763115.1 Desulfobulbaceae bacterium
CGTTTACCAGTGCCTTAGATTCGGAGTCTCGTCCCTCGCTTACCTGTTCATTTGTGCCTGCGCAGCATACTGGTGCTATTCAAGCAGGCAGGTAAGCATAGACTCCGAAATGGGCAAAGATGAGGTGCTGGTGAACGCTTACCAAAATGTTTAGGCGCTTAAAACAAATGTCTAAACAATTTTTTGTTTTAATTTTTTAATTTCAGATCGCCTGCAGGCAGGCTCCTGCGGAAGCCCGAGTTTCTTGCGTGAGCCCGTAGGAGCCTGCCTGCAGGCGATCATTATCGAGCTGCCAGAGGCCTTTTTTTCAAGCCGAGTCCTGGCGAAAAGTTTAGTGCCTTTACGATGGTTTCTGATATCGTCTCATCCTGATACTGAGAATAATGCCTATCCCGGCCATGGTGGTCAGCAGGGAAGAACCGCCATAGCTGAACAGGGGAAGAGGCATGCCCACCACCGGCAAAAGTCCCATGACCATTGCCAGATTGATAAAGGTCTGCCAGGTAATCAGAGAGATTATGCCGATTACCAGCAGGGTGCCGAATTTATCCCTGGAGGTAACGGCAATATTCAGTCCCCAGAGCAGCATGAAACAATAGCAGGAAAGCAGGAAAAACGACCCGGTAAAGCCCCATTCTTCCGCCCAGACGGAAAAGGCAAAATCAGTATGCCGTTCCGGGAGAAAATCAAGATATCCCTGGGTTCCTTTAAGATATCCTTTGCCGAATGCCTGTCCGCTCCCCACGGCAATTTTAGATTGCATGATATGGTAGCCTGTGTTTAACGGATCGCTTTCCGGATTTAAAAAAGTTTCAATTCGCTGCCGTTGATAGGGCTTGAGAAAAAATTTCCAACCCATTGTTCCCAGAAAAGCGGCAACAGATAGAAGAATGCCCATGGTCTGAACTTTTAATTTAACAAACAGGGTCATGGATATAAAGATAAAACCCAGCATCAGGGCTGTGCCCAGATCAGGCTGCTTGACAATGAGAGCAAAGGGCAGGATGGTTAGGAGAATGGGAACAAAAAGTTCTTTCAGGGTGAAACCTTTGCCCGTGTCCTTGCGGGCATAATAACTGGCCAGGGCGATAACCAGCATTAATTTAGCCGGTTCCGAGGGCTGGAGGTTAAAAAAACCAAGATTGATCCAGCGTTGAGTTCCTGCCTGGTTTTTACCGAAAAACAGGGCAAAAAGGAGCATGAAAATGACTGTTCCATAAATAAAATAGTTCCAGGTAAGAAAAATTTTATAGTCAATGCTGATAATTACGCCGATAAGAGCAAAACCCATGAGAAAAAAATAGAGTTGTTTGATATAAACCGGGGTTCCCACGGGCTGATTCGGATAAATGGCGCTATACAGATTAGCCAGGCATAAAAGGGCTATAATAATTACTGAGGCCAGTAATACCCAGTCAAAGTTCATCAGCAGACGGCGATCAAAGCGGAGCATCTTTTTGTTCCTTCAGAATTTTATATTTAAAATATTCCGCCAGTATTTTCCCGGCAATAGGGGCTGCAGCCGATCCCCCATGACCGCCATGTTCAACGACAACCGCAATGGCGATTTCCGGTTTTTCCGCCGGCGCAAAGCAGGTAAACCAGGCATGATCCCGGTATTTGTAGGGAACTTCATCCTCGGGGACGCTGCGATACTGGGCCAGGCGGACAACCTGGGCGGTTCCGGTTTTGCCGCCCACCTTAAAGGCTGAAAATTTTGCCTTTACTCCTGTTCCATGTTTGTCGTTGACTGCGGAGATCAGACCTTTTTTTATAAGTTCAAGATTTTTTTTGGGGCCCATGGCATGCCCCAGGACAACAGGGTCGAAATGTTCGATTATTTTACCCTCAGGATCAAGGATAGCCTGGATAAGCAGGGGTTTGTAAAGGACTCCGCCATTAACGGCAGTGGCCATCATCCGGCAGACCTGAAGCGGAGTGGCCAGATTAAAGCCCTGGCCGATTGAAGCGGATAAGGTTTCGCCTTCCTGCCATGGTTCTCCGCGATGTTTCAATTTCCAGTTCCTGGTTGGAATCAGGCCGCCTTTTTCATGTTCCAGGTTTATCCCGGTTTTTTCTCCCAACCCGAGACTGTGGGCATAAAGGGCAAGGTTATTGATGCCGACTTTCTGGCCTACCTGGTAAAAATAAACATCGCAGGATTCAGCCAGGGCCCGGTTAAGATTAACCGCTCCGTGACCGCTGGATTTCCAGCAGCGGTAGGGTCGGCCATGGAGAGTCATGAAGCCCGGACAGTATATAATAGTTTCCGGAGTAATAATTTTTTCCCCAAGCCCGGCCAGGGCTGTTACTATTTTATAGGTGGAACCTGGAGGATACTGGCCCTGGATCGCTTTGTTCAACAGGGGATGAAGAGGGTTATCAAGATGCGCCTTCCAGGCCTTGGACGAGATGCCGCCGAGAAATTCGTTAAGCTGCAGAGGGGGTGAGCTGGCCAGGGTAAGGATTTTGCCGTTGTTTACATCCATGGTAACCACGGCTCCGGCCTTGCCCGCCAATGCTTTTTCAGCAATAAGCTGCAGATCAAGGTCAAGGGTAAGCTGGACATCATTACCAGGCAGAGGATCCTGATTGGTCAGCTGTTTTTGTTCAAAGCCGTGGACATCAACCTCGACATAGCGTTTGCCTTTTTCGCCGCGCAGAGTTTTTTCAAATATCCGCTCCAGTCCCATTTTCCCGATTTGATCGCCGCCGTGATACCCCTGGTTTTTAGAATTTTCCAGTTCTTTTTTACTTATTTGACCAAGATAACCGACAATATGGGAGGCAAAGTTACCGTAGAGATAGTTGCGCACCGGAACCGCCTCAATCCGAATGCCGGGCAGGTCGAACCGATGATTTTCAATATAGACCAGGGTCTTCCAGTCAATATCTTCTTTCAGGCGAATGGGAACATAACGGGGAAGGTTTGTTGATTCACGAACCCGATCCAGCAGTTCGGATATGTCAACTTTGAGGATTGTCGCCAGACGCTTTATAACGATATCCGGGTCAGGGGCATCTTCTTTGCTCCAGACTATATTAAAACAGGGACGGTTTGTTATAATTATTTTACCGTTGCGGTCAAGAATATCTCCCCTGGGGGCGACAATTTCCTGTACTCTTATTCGGTTATTTTCCGAAAGAGCGGCATATTTATCGCCTTTACTGATCTGCAGATACCAAAGTCTGCCCACCAGAATAGCCATCAGGAAAATTATAGCTAAAGTGGCAATATCAACCCGTTTTTTCAGGGTGACCAGTTCTACTTCATCATATTTATATATCAGGTCGATGAATCTGCGCACAGCCGTTAATCCCTAAAACGGTTGGTTTTGTTAAATGTTCCCCATGAATGAATTTTTCCAGGGGAGCTTGACGGACTGGTCAGTTTTTCAAAAAAATTAAAAAGCGGCGCAGTTAAAAGGGCTACAAATACGGTTTGAACAGTAATATCAAACCATGACCATGGAGGAGTATTGTCGGATATCAACAGGTTGACAAATATATAACCGGCAAAATTGATAAAGAGAAAACTGATTAATACCAGAATGATTTTTTGCGGGTTTTCTTTTATAACAATAACTTTATTTAACCAGCGGAGATTAAAATAAAGAGTCAGGTAGACAACCGGATAAAGTCCGGGAAAAAGACCTGTAAAGATATCGAGCAGTGAAGCGAACAACAGGGTAAGGAGCGCTCCGCCGACAAGATTCAGCCTGATGGCAATGAAGACGAAAAGGATGAAAAGAGGGTTGAGCATGGCCGTCCAGTAAGACATGGTCTGGAAAATGGAGGTCTGCAGAATAAAAAACAGCAACCCAGTGATAAAGAGGAGGACAATGGACATAAAAAACAACTATTGTAATAGGGAACTTTCTCTCATGATAATAATAAGATATTCGAGTTCGCTGAAGTCAACTGCCGGCTTGATTTTAATTTTTTGAAACATTCCCCGCCTGCTTCTGGCCACCGATGATACGGTTCCCACTGGTAACCCTTTGGGGAATACGCCATCAAGGCCTGAGGTGACAATGGAATATCCCTGTTCCACATCGCTGTTTTTTAAAATATAATGCAGCTGATATCCTTCAGCGCCCTTTCCTTTTATAATGCCGTGTGTTCTGCTTTTCTGAATCAGGACATCAATAGCGCTGGTGGGATCATTGGCCAGGAGAACCTTGGCAAAATGAGGCGAGACGTTGATAATCTGGCCGACAATACCTTCAACCGTAACCACCGGCATACCTGACTGGATGCCGTCGCTGCTACCCCGGTCAATAATGACGGATTTAAACCACATGGAATGATCTCGGCCGACAATCTGGGCGGTCAGGGTGGGGGGAGGCAGGGATTCTTTTAATTCCAGGAGGTTGGCCAGTCTGACATTTGTTGCCATAGCCTCAAGGTATTCATTGTTGACCGCCTTGAATTTAGCCAGCTCTTTTCGCAGTTTTCGGTTGTTCTCCCGGACATGACGCAGATCTACATAAGAAGAAATCAGCCCGGTAACTTTACTGGTAACAGTTGTGACTATCTTTTGCCCATGACCAACTACATCAAAAATAAATTTTGTCGGTCCTGAAAACTTATGCTGTCTCCCTGAAGAAATAATAAAGGTAACAATAAGAATGAAGGCAAGAATAGCTCCGAAGATAAGAAATATTTTCAGGTAGTTTGATTTTTTTTCTCTTTTTTTCATCAGCTCCGTGGATGTCGGTCATAACTATCAGCAAAGGATGTAACTGCTCACAGGATAACGGATATTTTCCTGATTGATCCGGTTTACATATGACTAATACGCTGTGCCGAACTAATCGTAAAAATCTCACGGAGTCTCCCGCTGGTCGCTTACCTGGAGTCTCCCGCTGGTCGCTTACCTGGAGTCTCCCGCTGGTCGCTTACCTGCGCCCTGGAGGTAAGGGCGGACACCGAGCAGTTGCAAGTACTGTGGTCGGCAACGTACTCGCTGACTCCGTGAGAGTTACCAGGGGATAAAAATAAATAAAACCACAGTATTGTAACTATTCAGAGGTAAGCGAATAAAAGTGCTCTGGTAGGCGAGCTTTTGTCAGACTACGGGATGTGCGCGATAAGGTTGACACCCATACTGATATAAATCCCGCAACTTATGCTATGTAAGACAGACTCGTCGTGCGCAGGTAAAAACTCCTAACTACAGGGCATAAATTCCAAGTCCGGATGAAGTGCGGCTGAATAGATACTGTCAGTCAATCATTACTTCACGGAGAACATCAATATTCTCAAGCGCCTTGCCTGAACCCAGGACAACAGAGGAAAGAGGATCGTCGGCAATAATTATCGGCAGGCCGGTTTCCTCCTTGAGACGTCTATCCAGATTTTTCAGGAGTCCGCCGCCGCCGGTAAGGACGATGCCCTGGTCAACGATATCTGCTGATAATTCCGGCGGGGTGGACTCCAGGGCCATTTTGACTGTTTCTACGATAGAATCCACCTGTTCGCCGATGGCATGCATTATTTCCGAGGAATCAATAGCCAGGGTCTTGGGAACACCGGAGACCAGGTCCCTTCCCTTGATATCCATGGTTTCATAAGGAGGTTCGGCAATTACGTTACCAATGGATGTTTTAATAATTTCCGCTGTATGTTCACCAATGGCAAGATTATGTTTTCTTTTGATATGCTGAAGAATGGCTTCATCCATTTTGTCGCCCGCCACCCGGACGGATTTGGCATAAACAATACCGGCCAGCGAGATAACCGCAACTTCCGTTGTTCCGCCGCCGATATCGACAATCATGCTGGCCATTGGTTCGGTTATAGGCAGGCCGGCGCCTATTGCAGCGGCCATAGGCTCTTCAATCAGGTAGACTTCCCTGGCCCCTGCCGATTCAGCTGATTCCCGCACCGCCCTTTTTTCAACCTGGGTAATGCCGGACGGCACACTGACGATTATCCGGGGATGGACAAGGGTGCGGCGATTGTGAATTTTGCGGATAAAGTAGCTGAGCATAGCCTCGGTCACTTCAAAGTCGGCTATAACTCCGTCCTTGATGGGACGGATGGCAACGATATTGCCCGGTGTCCGGCCCAGCATCATTTTTGCTTCCTTGCCCACTGCCAGGACTTTGTTGGTGCGAACATCTTTACGAACAGCTACAACAGAAGGTTCCCGGAGTACAATTCCTTTCCCCTTGACATAAACAAGGGTATTGGCCGTACCAAGGTCAATGGCAAGATCATTTGACAGCCAGCCGAACAAAGAAGAAAATGGAGAAAACATAATTTATGCCAGCTCTTTTTGAGTTTAGTAAATATTGATGGTTTAGCAAAAGCTCTTAACTCACCATAAAGCTCACGAAAAGCATGAAGTTAACGTGCCGATTTCTCGTTTTTTCTTCATATTATTCATGCGTTTTATGGTAAAATAGGTTTTTCCGGTTTTACCAATAATAGTTAGGTGGAAAAATTATTATAATTACGTAACTACTCACCGGGTAAGCGCCTTAATTGCGTTAACTACCGTAATTGTAACTGGTTACAGGGTGCAGGTAAGCGACAAGCGGGAGACTCAGGGAGATTTTTGTTATCAGGCCGGCGTTGCTAATTAGTCATACGTAAGCTGGACTGATCGCGAAAAGATCTGGTACCCTGTGAGCAGTTACGCAATTACAAAATATCTTAATTTAGCAGACAAAATTTTCATTGGCAAGCAAAATAGAGTAATATCATTAAGGATCGGCGTCAGGCTAAAAAAACTTGACATTATTTGAGCTCCGGGATTATTATTGTCTGCGATTTGATCTGAAATTTGTTGATTTTGAAGCAGATATTTTTTCGATGTGGGGCTATAGCTCAGCTGGGAGAGCGCTTGAATGGCATTCAAGAGGTCAGCGGTTCGATCCCGCTTAGCTCCACCATTTTTAACGATTTACCTGTGATCTTTTTTCGGGGAGGGCTTTGTCGGTTTTTCCTTATAAAAAAGTAAGCCTCTGCAGGTTCTCTGGAATTGGCCTTCTTCTTTACCCGCAGAGGCTTTTCTAATCTCCGGCTGTAACTATTCAGCTGCACTTCATCCGGAGTCGAAGTTTATGCCCCCTGTTTTTAAGGGGTGCTTACCTGCACGCGATAAGTCTGTCTTACATAGCATTAGTATGCGAAGTTTATGCCCGTAGTATGGGTGCCGGCCTTATCACGCACAGCTAA
>JANTGB010000113.1 GCA_024763115.1 Desulfobulbaceae bacterium
GTGCCGTAGATTTTTGTGATCAGGGCGGCGCAGCGTATTAGTCATACGTAAGCCGGACTGATCGCGGAAATATGCGGTGCCCTGTGAGCAGTTACAAAATATCATAATAAGCGGCAGCGGCAGCCATTTTGATCCCGGAATAGTTAATTCATTTATCCGAATCGAGGATATATGGATTACCGTCAAGGATAAATTTTCCAATTAATGCTTTTAATGGAACTACCTGATATAAAACAAACTGCCGCAAAATCCACTACGGCTATAGTCCTCTTCCTCGCACTTCTTATTTTCTTATTCTTTTTATTTATATATCAACAAAACAAAGAACAAACTTATGAAGCTGAAATTGCTCTCTATCAACGTTTCCTGGCTGTTGAAGCGGAATCTTTAAATTATCATTTCAGGCATCTCCAGGGAATAACGCGAATGATGGCCCAAAACAACATTATTCGTCAAATATTATGCCCTGAGCTGGAAAACAGTAAGACAGCAGGCAGCCCTGGTCTTCATGTCCGAACAATAAACAGCAATTTAGGCCGCATAGCGGAAATAGCGGATATTTCCGCCGCCTATATCATGGATATTAATGGGCGGTGTGTTTTATCAAGCAACAGTAATTTTATCGGCAAAAATTATCTTCTCCGGCCCTATTTCAAACAGGCTGTCACCCAAGGATCAGGGTTGTATGCAGCCCAGGGAGTTACCAGTAAAAAAACAGGCATCTATTATTCCGAGGCCATCAAAATTGATGGCCGGAACATTGGTGTGGCTACCCTGAAATTTTCGCCTACTTTTTTTCATGTAGCCCCCCTGCCTTCTTTTAGAGAAAGTTCAAGCGGTAAAAATGGTGAAATTGTTGCCCTGGCTTTAAGTGACGGCATCGTTATCCGGCCTTACTCTTCCTCGCTATACTGCGTTGCGCCCTTAAGCGATGAGCAGAAAACGATTATCGCCTCCAGCAGACAATTTCCCCTGGACAGCATTGTTGACATGGAATTTTCCAGTAAGACCTGGAAGCAGTTAAAGGAAACAGGCTTCAGCCCGGCAGTAAAAAAATCCACCCTGGAAAAATATTTTACTTTCATGACTCCGCTTCTGGATCAAGACCTTTACCTGCTCCATATAATTCCCATCGACAAATTTAATGAAGACTATACGCCTCTGGGACAGAGTCAGATTCTTGTCCTGAACATCCTCTATTTACTTACCGCGATACTGCTGGCTGCCATTATTACTCTTGCAGTTCATCACCGTAAGTTTCGACAGATATCCACTGAACTGCTTGAAGAGCAGCAGGAACATACCCAGGCCATGGGTCTCTATCAATCAATTATTGATGGCGCGCCTATCGGATTCTGGCAGATCGATCCAAACGACAGGACCATTAAAATGGTAAATACGGCCTTTTGTAAAATGGTGCAAATGCCGGAAAAAGATATTGTCGGCAGGCCGGTAGCTGATTTTTTTACAGACACGGCTTATGCCGACTTAAAGAAAAATATTCCCGGACGATGTGAAATGGATAGACTTATTTTTCAGAGTCAAATAAGGGGCCGGCAGGATGATTCAGTTATTTCAGTAATAATAAATTCCCAGCTTATATATTCCCCAATAACCGGAAACAAACAGCGTTTTGCCTTTATTACCGATATAAGCCTTAATATTAAACAGGAAGAGAAATTAAACCTCATGTTGTCGGCCCTGGAGCAGAGCGCCGGCGCCATAGTGGTGACCGATAATAAAGGCACCATTGAATATGTCAACCAGGCCATGATCAATATCTCCGGCTATTCCCGGCAGGAATGCCTGGGGACAAATCCCAAGGTACTGAAATCAGGTACTCACGGGCCGGAATTTTATGAAGAAATGTGGGCCGTTCTGCTGGCCGGCAAAACCTGGAAGGGCCGAATTCACAACAAAAACAAGGCAGGAGGGTTTTACTGGGAGGAGGCGGTTGTTTCACCGGTTCTCAACAAGGAGGGGGAGATTACCCATTTTATTGCCATCAAGACCGATATCTCCAGGCAGATTAAAATGGAAAAACAACTGCGTGAGGCCCTGGAGAAGGCAAACAGCGCCAACAAGGCAAAATCAAAATTTCTGGCCAACATGAGTCATGAAATACGAACTCCGATGAATGCCATAATCGGCATGAGCCGGCTTGCCCTGGATTCCGGACTGAGAGGCAGGGATTATCAACTTATTGCCACCATTCACCTGGCTGCCAACAATTTACTGGAGCTTTTAAACGATATTCTTGACTTTTCCAAGATAGAAGCCGGTCAGCTTGAAATTGCCCCTCAGCCCTTTTCCCTGTTTGACTTTGTCAACTCTATTAAAAAAACCATGGATGGTCTGGCCCAGGACAAAAAAATCAATCTGGTTATTGACGCAGACAGAGAAAAATTGCCGGAATTTATTAAAGCTGATGAATTACGTCTCCGCCAGGTGGTTATAAATTTAATCAACAACGCTATTAAATTTACCAGTCATGGGACTGTTACTTTTAAACTCGGCTCTGAAGAATCAGAGACTGATAAGATTTTACTCTCTTTTGCCGTTATTGACACCGGTATTGGAATTGAGGATGACAAACAGGAGAAAATTTTTGCAAACTTCAGCCAGGCCGACAGTTCGACGAGCAGAGAATATGGCGGGACAGGCCTGGGACTATCGATCAGCAGGCAGCTGGTAGAGATGATGGGCGGTGAAATCAAGCTCAAAAGTAAAATCGGCAAAGGTTCCACTTTCTCTTTTGTCCTGGCGGTTCCGGTTGTTCCTCTTGTAGATATGAAAAAACAGCAGGAGGAAGAAAATGTTATAGTCCGCTATCTCAGGATTCTGGTTGTAGATGACAACAGCATGAATCTTGAGCTGGCCCGAATGATACTGGAACAATATGATCATTGTGTAAGCCTGGCAGAGAATGCGATACAGGCTCTTGAACTTATTGCAGATAATAATTTTGATCTTATCTTCATGGATGTCCAGATGCCCGGCATGGACGGCTTGACCGCTACCAGGGTTATTCGCAGGATTGAGCAGGGAAAGGCGGTTGATAAAGATATAGACGCAAATCTTGGCGAAAGGCTTAAAAACGGTTTATCCGACACTCACCAGTTCATTGTCGCCATGACGGCAAATGCCATAAAGGGGGATAAGGAGCAGTGCCTTGCCGCCGGCATGGATTATTATCTTACCAAGCCCTTTTCTCCTAAAGATATAATTCAGGCCATAAATCATCTCGGTCTGACGGATGGCACCTGTCGAGCCGGAAAGGAACAAACTGATTCAACATACTCCTCCCCGGAGAAAAACACGCGCCGGCAGGTGGTTGATTATCTGAAGTCAGCCAACATGCTTGATGAAGAACAAATAGAGGAGATTATGGCAAAGGCCGCCAAAAGTTTAAAGGAAAATTTTTCCTGGCTGGCTGAGGCAGTTGAATCTGAAAATCATGACGAGATACATAAGGCCGCCCATAAACTAAAGGGCAGCCTGCTTAATTTAGGCCTGAATGGACCGGCGGCGATGGCTGCGGAAATAGAAAAAGCCGGCCGGAATAAAGAAAAGATTTTCCGGCCGGAAAAGATAAAAATCTTCCGAGGAGAACTTGAATGGCTTTTTTAAGGGCAGAGTGTTGAGTAAACGTTCACCGGAACCTCACGAAGTCTGCGCTTATCTCTTCACCCAATTTGCCCTGCTTACATAGCGCCGGTATGCCGCTCTCCGGGGCGGCGATTACATTGCCGACCCGGAGTATTTGAATAGTTTCCCCTGATTTTAAAAGCCCAGCCTGCTTATTATTTTATTCACCCGGCTGCGAGCGGCAGGAAAATCCAGCTGCTGAAGAGCCTTATGGGCCAGCCTGATTTCTTCCTTTATTTCATCAAGATGGCCAATGCTTTTTATGATATCCGCCAAACATGCCTCAGCATCCAGATCATTGCCTGTCAGCAGATCAAGCAGCAGGTTTAACTTATTTTTGATTTCTTCCTGCTTGAATGATACCGGCGGTATATTGTTGCCCGGAATAATTTCCTCAGTCTGCCCGGCCAGCCTGCTGATTGATCGGCAGGCGGTTTCCAGTTCTTCCTGGAGCTGTTTTATTTGTTGCGGAGAAATTTTATTATTTCCTTTAATATTTTTTTCAATGTCAGAGGCGATTTTACTTACCTTATATATCGATAAATTAGCAGCCACGCCTTTCAGGTTATGAACTAAACGGTGAGCCGCCTCCAGGTGACCTTGCTCAACTGAACGATTTATCTCCTCAGGAACTCTCCGGTAGTCATTGGCAAATCCTTGCAAGAGCTGAAGAAGTAATTTTTTATTATTGTTCAGCCGTTTTTGTGCTTCAGTTATATTAATTCCGGGTAGCTCAGAGGATAGAGAACCACTTTCAGTATAAGTTGACTTCCGGGGTTCCAGCTTGATCCATTGGGCCAGGACGGAAAAAAGGTCGTCCGGGACAATGGGCTTGGCCAGATAATCATCCATACCGGCCTCCATACATTTTTCCCGGTCGCTTTTCATGGCATGAGCAGTCATGGCAATAACAGGAAGTTTCCTGTCGGCAGCGGTGTGGCGGATAATCCTGGTTGCCTCAAGACCATCCATCTCCGGCATCTGGATATCCATAAGTATTGCGGCATATTTTTTCTGCTGGACGGCTTTTATCGCTTCCCTGCCGTTATTTGCCGTGTCTGCCTGGATTCCGAAACTGTCCAGTATTTCCAGGGCGACCTGCTGATTGATTTCATTATCCTCCACAAGCAGCACCAAAGCTCCGCGCAAAGTAGTATTTGTTTGTAGAATATGGTTGGTTTTTTTGTCGGTTAACGCCAATTGCTCTGAGCCGGGCCTGAATACGGCAGTAAAATAAAATGTGCTGCCCTTACCCAGGGTGCTGGCAACCTTGATCTCACCACCCATCAGGTTAACCAGCTGTCTGCAGATAGTCAGTCCCAGCCCGGTGCCGCCATATTTTCTGGTGGTTGAATTGTCTGCCTGACTGAAGGCCGTGAACAGGTTGCTTATTTGTTCATCGCTGAGGCCGACACCGGTATCCGTGACTGAAACAAACAGGGTAATCAGGCCATTATTTACATCAGACCGGTTTATTTCAACCGTAACCTCACCCTGATCGGTAAATTTCAGACTGTTGTTGACCAGGTTAATAATGATCTGTCCCAGGCGCAGGGGGTCGCCTTTGAGTTTATCCGGGACATCGTCGGCAACCGTAACAGTAAGTTTGATATTTTGTTTTCCAGCCTTTTCCGTGAACATTGAGCTTATATTGGCCATGACGGAATGGAGGCTGAAATTAATATTTTCCAGTTCCAGTTTACCTGATTCGATTTTAGAAAAATCCAGGATATCATTGATGATACCCAGCAGAGTATTTCCGGCGTTGGCGATTATCTGCAGATAATTTTTTATTTTATCGTCCCTGTTGTGCGTCAGGGCCAGTCCGCTCAGGCCGATAATGGCATTCATCGGTGTTCTTATCTCATGACTCATGTTAGCCAGGAAACTGGATTTAGCCAGGCTGGCGGCCTGGGCCTGGTTTTCCGCCTTTTTCCTTTCCATGGCCTCCTGGCTTAACTCATAATTTGTCCGGCTCAGTTCCGCTGTCCGGGAAGCAACCCGATCTTCCAGTTCCAGGTTAAGTTCATTCAGCTTCCGGTTTGCCGCCAGCAGTTCGATGTTTTTTTCGTCGAGTTTAGCGTTGGCCTTTTTCAGGCAGACGGTATATTCAGCCTGTACCCTCTTTTTCTCTTCCTGGAGGAGATGGAAACGATCGGCAAGGCTGATGGCCAGAAGCAATACCTCCCAGGCTGAACCGAATTGAGAACTCCATTTAGTGATAAAAATATTGGGCAGCAGGGCAAAGGTCTTGGCAGAGTAAATTACAATTGACAACAGGGAAACCGACCAGGCAACAGCATAATAAATGGCAGGCCGGTAACCGGTTAACATGATTTTTATGCCGCAGAAAATATGAACCGGCAGAGTAAAACAGAGGGCGGTTGCCAATTTGATGCTTAATGAATAACCGATAAAAAGCGAGATAATCATCCCGATTCCAGCCAGATATTGCAGGAAACAGAGAATTTTGTCCGCCCTGGGTAATTTTTCCCCGGTGTCTAGAATTGAGCGGGTAAACAAGGCACCGAACATATAGGCGAAAAAGATAAAAAACGGTAAATTATTATTGGCCCACCATATACTGTCAGGCCAGAGATACTGAAAGGAAAAACCGTTCAGTGAAAGCTGAAAAAACAGAAAGCCCAGGATAAAAAGGACATAGTATAAATAAATGATATCCCGGATGGATATGAAGAGAAAGAGATTGTAAAGAATCATAACAATGACGATGCCGAAATATATTCCCTGCATCAGATGTTCAAGCGAGGTGGTCTTTACCAGGGCGGAAGGAGAGAGGAGAACAAGGGGCAGGTTTACGGAACTGGTTGTCCGGCAGAGCAGGTAACAGGTTATTTCTTTTTCCGGTTGCAGCGACACGGGAAAAACAAAGTTGGTATATTCAAGAATTCGTTGATGAAAAGGATAGTGGTCTCCAACAATAAATTTCCGCACATTGTTATTGTCATCCTGAATATACAATTCCACATGGTCAAGCATGGGATATTTCAACTCAATATAATAAGTGGCATCCTTCGGCAGGCTGCTTTTTATCTTTATCCTGGCCCAGTAGGATGAGTTGGAAAAACCAAAGCCCGGGGCTTTTTCGCTGGATTGCTGAAAAAATTTTGCTGTTTCCGGATGGAGAATATCATTTAAGGTTAATTTGCCGCTTTTATCCTCCAGGATGTCCATGCCGAGCCCCAGGATATACTCCTCTTTTTCCTGGGTAACAATAATTGTTTCAGCAGCCGAAACAGTAGAGATGAAAAAAGAAAACAGAACTGTCGGCAGGAGACAGGCATGAATGAAAAACAATAAATAAGGTTTGATTTTTCCGGCAGGATAAACAGACAATTTATTTCCTTGTATACAGCTGGCTTGCTGGTATAATCCGCTTTGGTTATTATAAGAGCTGCAATGTAAACAACGTAAGCGTTCACCAGCACCTCATCTTCGCCCGTTTGGGCCTTCTCGAATAGCACAAGTATGCTTCGAAGTCCCAAACGAACGAATCTAAGGCAC
>JANTGB010000114.1 GCA_024763115.1 Desulfobulbaceae bacterium
ATGCTTCGAAGTCCCAAACGAACGAATCTAAGGCACTGGTAAACACTTACAGGACTGAAGGTTATCGTAAATTTTGTGCCCAGGTGAACGGTTACAATTCAATAGTAATTTCGATTGGTTGGTGATCTGAACTTTTTACTTCCGGATGGCAGGCGGCTGAAATTACCTTAAGGTCTCTGGTGAACACGTGATCAAGTATCCGTCCCAGATGGCGTGATCTGTTGTCAGGGGAAAGATCAAGCAGCTTCAGGCCTAAATTATCCGCCATTGCTTCCAGGCAGCAGGAGCGTTTAGGCAGCCAGGTATTAAAATCCCCACCCATTATTATCGGTCCCTCATGTCCCGCCATTTCCATTTCCAGTTGCAGCATGTGGTTCTTGAATTTGTTTAGAGAAACGAAATTTATGCCGTGGACATTTAAAACCAGGAGATTTTTATAGCTGTTATTTGTTTTATAAATAGTGCCGATTGCCATTTTCGGGGTCTTGAGCAAGGGTTCCCGATCAGGTGAACGAAGGAAGAAAACTTCGTTGGGGCGGGTGATTGAACCGGTCATTACTCCCGCAGACACCTTTTTTTTTCCTCGCTGGAATCCCTGGGCCAGATCCCATTGAAAAAGACTTGTCTGGGCCAGAAGATTTTCCATGACCGGACGAAGATATGCCTCCTGGAGAAGAATAATATCCTTGTTGCTTACCAGTGATATCAAATCATCGGCCCAGCCTTTTTTTTTGGCCTTGAACATGTTCCAGACCAGAATATTGACCCTTTTTTGTAGAAGTGGAGATGAGGCCCGGCCATAGGAGAGCAGTACCTTGTCTTCAGGAGGGATTTTATGGCCCAGAAGCTTTTTGGGGGAATGAGGCGACTGCCCCAGCCGATTCAGTTGTTTGAGAAAAGCTGTCAATTGTCTGTTATTCATGGTTTGTAACTACTCATAGGGTAATTGCCTAATGTGCGCAAAATTCAGTATTCGTAACTGCTCGGAGTCTGCGCTTACCTGCACCCTGCAGGTAAGCGACCAGCGGGAGACTCCGGGAGGTTTTCGTGATCAGGCCGGCACCGTTACTGGTGCTATGTTAGACAGGCTGCTCGCGGAGGTAGGCACCCTTAAAAACAGGGCGTAAACTTCGACTCCGAATATGCGGTACACTGTGAGCAGTTACCATGGTTTTGTGCAGCGCTCCAGGTATTTTTTCAAGGCAGCTAAGAATATGTTATTTGAGTGATTGTGTACAGGAGAAAAACAGGGCATGACTCTGGATTATTTATCAGTTTGTATATATTGTAAGAAATAAAGAAAAATAATATCAGATTTAAGAGAATTATGGAGTCAAACCACTTTTTGTGGTATGTTTGATTCAAGCCATAACACAATAGTTGATGTTCTTGAAATTAATTATAACCGAGAATATTTTCAGCGTGATCCATCCTGGGCAATTTTATCATAAGTTTTTTAGTTTCTTTTTTTTCACTCTGACTGTTCCCGGTTTTTTTATATTTTATGAGAGGAAGCGTCTGTAAACAGACCCGGTTATATTGGCTTCAAGAATGTTTTCTATGGTGTTCCCATTAATCTAATATGGAGGACATGTATGGAACTGAAAGTTGAAGGTCGCAATCTTGAAATAAGAAATTCCTGGCAGGAAAAAATTCAGGAGGAGAAGGAAAGGCTGGTTCGGCATCATCCCGGCCTGGTACTGAACCTGAGGGTCAGCATTGAGGAGACGTCGCATCAGAAGCAGGGCGGTTACAAGGTTAAACTTGTTGTCGGGGTACCCAATGATACGATAGTTGTCCGCAGAAAGGGTGAGGTAGTACGTTCTCTTTTAACTGATGCTTTTGATACGCTTGGACTTCAACTTAAAGAATTACAGCGCAAAAGACGGCAGACTGCAAAAGTAGTAGAGGGCCATGCTGCCGGGGCTCCATTGCAGGGAGTGGTGAAAAGCGTGTCTCCTTTCGAGTCTTATGGTTTTATTACCACTATGGATGGCCGTGATATATATTTTCATGAAAATTCCTTAAAGGGAATCAAACTTGATAAGCTGTCCGAGGGAGATGAAGTCAGGTTTGCTGAAACAGATGGTCTCAAGGGGCCTCAGGCAACCTGGGTGAAAGCTGTTTAAATTATTTAATCAGTAATTATTTATGGGCTTATTCTGTTCAGGATAAGCCCTTTTTTTTTACCGGAGTAAATAAAATGTGTGAAACAACTAATGCCGAGGAAGAAATTTTTGCCGGTATAACGGCCCGGAAAAGAGAATTAGGCGAGAAAATGCTTATTCTCGGTCATCATTATCAGCATGAAGATGTGTTTCAGTTTGCCGACATGACCGGTGATTCCCTGAAGCTTTCCGCTGAGGCGGCCAAGGCCGGCAAGGCCCGTTATATTGTTTTCTGCGGGGTTTATTTTATGGCGGAAGCCGCTGATATTCTTACTTCTGATAAGCAGATTGTCTTAATGCCGGATCTTGCAGCCGGTTGTCCCATGGCTGATATGGCCGTCCCTGACGAGGTGGAAAGAGCCTGGCAGGAGCTTAATGCTGTTACGGCGGCGGAAATTGTTCCGGTTACTTA
Organism: Desulfobulbaceae bacterium; assembly: GCA_024763115.1. Lineage (GTDB taxonomy): Bacteria > Desulfobacterota > Desulfobulbia > Desulfobulbales > SURF-16 > JANTFJ01. Next base: position 2,581 of record JANTGB010000114.1, read on the forward strand.
TGTGAATTCATCGGCCCGGATTAAAGCCTTTGTCGGTGAGAGGGGAGGTTCGGTCTGTACCTCATCTAATGGGGAACGGGTGTTGAATTGGGCTCTGGAAAAAGGCGATAAGGTTTTTTTCTTTCCTGATGAACATCTGGGGCGAAATTCCGCCAGGGCACTGAGATTAAATGATGAAGAGGTTGTTCTCTGGCAGCGAGGCAGCCCCCTGGGCGGAAACAGTGAAGAGCAGCTCGCTGCGGCCCGGGTAATTTTATGGAACGGTTTCTGCCATGTTCACATGGAGTTTTCCGCTGCTCAAGTCAGGAGCCGGCGGCAAAAGGTGCCGGGAATAAAAATTATCATTCATCCCGAGAGTAGAAGTGAGGCGGTGCGGGAGGCTGATTACTACGGTTCCACTGAAGGCATCATTGCAGCGGTGGAAAAATCTCCCCCAGGCTCTGTCTGGGCAATCGGCACTGAGGCAAATCTTGTTAAACGACTAAGGCGGCAGCATACTGACAAGCAGATTTATCTCTTGGCTGATTCGGAGTGTCTATGCCCGGATATGGCGGATATTACTCCGGAAAAATTACTTTTGGTGCTGGATAATCTGGCTGAAGGAAAAATCGTAAACCAGGTTAAAGTACCTGATGATATAGCGCTAAAGGCCAGACTGGCCCTGGATAGAATGCTTAAGATTTAATTATTTAAGTCTTAATTCCCTTAACGCTGACAAATTCTCTGTCCGGCAGGATCAGACAGGTCAGGTTGCCGCCATAAACCGCGCCGGTATCAATTCCGATTTTGTTTGATGTGACCAATGGTGTTTTCCGGTCAGAGTGACCGAAGACAACTGTTTTGCCGAAATCATATTCGGAATTAACAAATCTTTCCCGGCTCCATAAACACCATTTAGTTGACTGTCGGCTGAGTTTAACGCCCGGCTGCAGTCCGGCATGAACGTATATATAATTTTTATCTTCCCAGTAAGTGTCCAGACTGGCAAAGAACGCTAAATGATCGGCAGGGATAAAATCAGCCGGGTTGTCGGTGAAGGGCGGACTCATCCCATAACTTTGCAGGGTTTCCTGACCGCCGTTATTGAGAAAAATGTCCCGGCCCCGGCCTTTAATGAATTCCAGCAACATCTCTTCATGATTGCCCATCAGGGTAATTGTCCGGGGTAATTCTCTGGTTAGACTGATTATCTCGGCTACCACTTCCTTTGATTGCGGCCCCCGATCAATATAATCCCCCAGAAAAATCAGCCTGTCGGTTAAAGGATCAGGCTTTATATAGTCAAGCAGCTCCAGCAGGGAATGATAACAGCCATGAATGTCACTGAGGACAAATGTCTTACTCATACGTTACTGTTTTTTTGTCCATTCTTTCAGGAGATTTTCCGCATTACGACGTTCCGGAAAGTCAGCAGTCTGGGACAGAGCCCGGCCCAGTTCGGTAATGGCCTGTTCCGTCGCTCCCTGCCGATAGAGGGTCAGGGCCAGATGATAACGGATTGTCGGCTGGTTCGGCAGAGTGTTTAATGCCTGTTTGAACTGGGTATTTGCCAGGCTGTATGCTTTACGTTTGTAATGGATAAATCCCAGGGTGTCGCTTATATTGGGATCATCAGGATATTTCTCCTTGGCCAGCAGGGCAAGACGCAGGGCCTCGCCAAGGTCGGGATTTTCTTCCACGGCAAGCAGCCAGGCAAGATTATTGGCGGCCGGAGCAAACTGATTGTCAAGTTCCAGGATTTTTTTGTAGGTAGCTGTTGCTCCGGCTGTATCATTACTTTGCTCCTGCAGGGTGCCGAGTCCCATATAGGCTTGTATGGAACCAGGATGTTGTTTCAGCAGTTCCCTGTATTCCGCCATTGCCTCCCTGGTTTTGCCGGTTCTTTCCATTATCCGGGCCAGCATAATATAAGTTTGAGGATTTTCAGGAACCTGCTGCTGAACCTTGCGAAAATAATCAGCGGCTTCATCATAGATTTTTGTCTGATATAACAGGTTAGCAAGGAGCAGCTGATGGCCGATGGCTTCAGGAGCTTTTTTTAACTGGCGGCGGACAACGGCAACAGCCTGATCGATTTTTTTATCACGGCTGTAGATTGAGGCCAGGACGGCCAGGGCCGGAGTGTAGCCTGGTTTTATAGTTAAAATCTTCTCAAGCAGTTTGACGGCCTCCGGCTGTTCTTTCAAGGCAAGATGGGCCAGGGCCAGATTGCGGAGAATTTCAATGTTTTCCGGCAGGACTTCCTGCATTTTGTTGAACAGTTTCAGGGCTTTTTCCGGCTCGTTATCATATAGCAGGCTCTGGCCCAGGATTATGGCGGCTCGCACATTGTGCGGCATAATTTTCAAGGCATTGGCTGCTTCACGACGTGCATTGTCAAAGTCGGCTTTGCGGAGATAATGATAAGCAAGCAGGGCATGGGCCGGAGAATTATTTTTGTTAAATTTCAGTGATTCGCTGACTGCCTTAAATGACAGTTCCTGATCTCCCATATTAAGATGGGCCAGGGCCTTCCGGTAATAGGCTTCAGCCCAGCGGGGCTGTTCTTTAATTAACTGGTCGAGATTTTCCAGGGCCCGGCTGTTTTTGCCGTCTTTTATCAGCAGCTTGGCCTGAACCAGCCTGGCCATGGCATTTTTACTGTTAGCAGCCAGAATTTCTTTTACTTCCCTGTCTGCCAGATCATATTTTCTCTGCTCAAAATGAAAATCAGCCCGCATTGCCTTGACATCCAGGGGATCTTCAGCTTTATCTATGGCATTTTTAAAAGATTTTTCCACCAAGTCATATTTGCCCTGTTTTTTGTAAAAATCTGCAAGCATAAGGTCATAGCGGGGGTTGTCGGGCTCAATTGCCATAGCGGCCTGTAGATGTTTGACAACCTTATCCAGTTCGCCTTTTTGTTGGTAAAATGAAGCCAGGTCAAGATTGGGCCGGGGAGAGTCGGGAAAGAGGGGGAGCATGGCCAGTAACTGCTCTTCCGCCTTGTCCTGTTTGTTTCGGCTCATGTAAAAGGCAACCAGCATCTGATGGTTGGCCGGCTTATTGTTGTTCAGTTCCAGGGCCTTAAGCAGATATTTTTCCGCTTCATCAGGCTGTTTTTTTGCAGAGGCGATTTTGGCTTTTATCAGGTAAAATCGATCTATATCGTTTTTAAGGGCCAGGGCTTTGTTAATTGCCTCCTCAGCCTTATCTGGATTTTTGTCGACAAGTTCCAGGTTGGCCAGCAGGGCCAACCCCTCAACATGCTGGGGATTTCGGCTTAATAATTTGTCTATCTTGGCTCTGCTGTCACTAAATTGTCTGCCGAGAAAGAGCATTTCCGCTGTTTTTATCAGGGCATCGCTGTTGTCGGGATCCAGGGTCGCGGCCCGTTCAAGCTCCTTGAAGGCATTTTTGGCTTCTCCTGTTTTCAGGTAGGCCAGGCCCAGTTGATAGCGGGCTGCGGCAAATTTGGGATCGATCTGTACGGCGTTGCGTAGTTCAATGATTGCTGCCTTAATATTATCCTGTTGAATATATTCCAGGGCTTTTTGATAATAAGCCTCTTTTTTTTCTTCAGGACTTGAGCAGCCGGTCAGGCAGAAAGGTAATATTACAAATAACAGAAACAGAGGGATAAATTTTGTTTTAGACATTAATTCTCCGGGAGCAGATAAATTGTTATGAAAAATTATCAACAACCAAAACGTTTTCGTCTTACTAGATTACAAGTTTTTAATAATTATGGCTTTAAAAAAAGATGTCGGTTTATTTTTTGTCTGTTGCCGGGGGGGGATTATATTTACTTTGTTTTTTTGGTCTTGTAGACTATCATTATAAAAGACGAGAAGTTATAATTTTAAATATCCGGGAGATGGGTATATGAAATCAGTAAAAAAAATATTCGGCAGTTGTTTAATAATAGGACTTATGATATCTGTTATATGTTTTTCTTCAAGCCTTCCCGCCCTGGGAGCAAAGTCATTTTTAGAACCTGGTGAAACTTATCTTATCGGTTTGGGAGATATTCTGGAAGTCCAGGTCTGGAATGAACCTGATTTATCCCGGACAATGAGCGTCAGGCTTGATGGCGCAATTTCCCTGTCTTTAGTCGGCGATGTTCAGGCTGTGGGCAGGTCTATTCCGGATTTGTCCAGACTGCTGGAAAAAAAGTTTGCGGAACTGGTGGAGGAGCCCACTGTAACCGTAATTCTGATAGAGAGCCGGAGCCGGAGATATTACCTGATCGGCCAGGTTGCTCAGCCGGGTGAATTTTCCCTTGATTATCCCATCTCCCTGCTCCAGGCCATTGCCCGGGCCGGCGGCTTCAGTGAATGGGCAAAAAAAGAAGAGGTGGAGGTTTTTCGCCGTCATGACGGCAAGGAGCAAATGTTGAAATTTGATTATGACGCTTTTGTTAAGGGACGGAATTTAAAACAGAATATCCTGGTTGAACCGGGTGACACAATTGTGATTCCATAATGTCTCTTGAGGTAAGTGTTCACCAGCACCTCATCTTCGCCCGTTTGGGCCTTCTCGAATAGCACAAGTATGCTTCGAAGTCCCAAACGAACGAATCTAAGGCACTGG
>JANTGB010000115.1 GCA_024763115.1 Desulfobulbaceae bacterium
TCTTCGGCTGCCTTCCTGACTTATTTTATAAGTATCAGCATTTCATTAAACATAAAAATTCTTTCGTGTCAACGTCAAGAGGTAAAGTACAGCAAAAAAAAGTGATAAGGGGGGGTGACAGTCTGTTTGAGGAAAATTCCGGCGGGTTGGTTGTTTCCGCGATAGCGGTTCAGTTCAACAACCCTTAGAAATGGAAGAAAGCAGTTGACTAATCAGGCAACTGTTATTAATAGTCTTAATGATTATTTCCTCTGCCATAATTTTCATGGCAGTTAGGTAAGATAGCAAACATGGAATGGCTCGACAAGATTTTTTATAATATAGCAATACTTTCTTGACAGTTTGCTAAGAGTATTGTAAAAAACGCCCTTCAGCCGTTGGGTCGTTAACTCAGTAGGTAGAGTATCTGCCTTTTAAGCAGAGAGTCGCGCGTTCGAGCCGCGCACGACCCACCATAGAATATGTCCCCATCGTCTAGTCAGGTCCAGGACACCGGCCTTTCACGCCGGCAGCACCGGTTCAAATCCGGTTGGGGACGCCAGTTAATTTTAAGGAGTTAGGCCGATCGGCTTAACTCCTTTTTTTTTCGAACAACGGAATTAGTCAACTCAAATTTATCAAGTTTAAATGCCCACCTTACGCCTCATCTCTGCGAATTCATTTTTGCATGCGCCCTAAACGGTAAACAGTCCAGATTGTTCCCGGCACCAGAAATAGCAGGGCCAGGCGAAAAACCACCTGGCGGGGATGCATACCTTGATCCAGGGCCGCGCCGGTAAAATAAGTTGACAGGCTGAGAACAAAAGTAAGAAGGGCCATTTCCGCCGCAAAAACCCGGCCCCGGAATTTATCCGGCACCAGCTGCTGGAGCAGGGTGGTGCTGAACACCCACTGGATAGCGCCGCCGATATGACCGCAAAGGACAAAAAAGGCGGCCCAGGCCAGGGTTGGAGCCTGGCTGAAGAGCAGGTAGCTGGCCGAAGAAATAAAAAAAGCCATGCCGATTGAGCGATACATGGATTTATTGCTTTCGCCGAAAAAACGCCAGGCCAGGATGGGTCCAAGGGCTGCGCCAATACCCCGAAAACTATAAAGAATTCCACTGTATCCCCCCTGCCCGTTACTGCTGAAAACCTGTTCGCCGAATACGGTAAGCATTACCAGAATACCACCCGATAAAGCCCAGCCGCTTTTTACCAGCAGCAACATCCCAACTTCTTTATCCTCTATCACATAGCGGAAGCCTTCCCGCAGATCGTTTATGCCAAGCAACTGACGCAAACCGTTTGTTTTATGTGTTGCCTGAGGATGGGTCGGAAGTTCAAGGCGACTTAAGAGCAGGGCTGACAGCAGAAATGAAGTCGCATCAATAACAATGGCTGTGCGCCAGCCAAAAGCTGCGGTAACAAAACCGCCCAGGGCAGCACCAAAGGCCAGCATGAGCGACCAGGTTACCCCGCTTAAACCGTTTGCCGTATTTAATTCTTCCGAATGGCAGAGATTGGGCACCGAAGCCCGTTTGGCCGGATCGGCAAATGTCCATAATGATTCCTGAATCAAAGCCAGCAGATAAATCAACCAGACCTGGTCGGCGGTTTTAACCAGTAGAAACGATATAACTACCAGAGCCCGGAGCAGGTCGCAGCTGACCATTATGGTTTTGCGCGATATTTTGTCGGCCAGCACCCCGGCTGCCGGGCCCAGAACGCTGGTCGGCATGAATTTGGCCAGCAGAAACCAGCTTACTGCCTGACCGGAACCGGTTAATCCGGTAAGCAGAACAAAAATGGCAATATAGTTGAACCAGTTGCCCATCTGGCTGATAACCCCGGCCATCCAGAAACGGCGAAAACGGGGATTGGTCAAGAGAAGTTTGAGATAGGAACGATACTCGCCGGCCGGAGAAGAATGTATTTTTGCAGCTGTTGTTTTGTTATTGCCCATTTGTCATGAATCAGAGACCGGAAGCCGCCGGCTATAGATGTTTCTTTGTGCAGGTTTTAATTTTTATTTGACATGGATGATTCCACTGGTCATATTACTTTATTCTTTTTTTTTAATTACGTCATTTTATATATTTTACTCGCAGCAGGTTGCATCAGAGGGAGAAAATAATGGAGAGAAGACCGATAGGTATAACCGTCAGCCGGCAGATAATGGACAGCCAGCGCATGCATCCCGGCGCAACAGGAGAATTATCCGGCTTGCTCAGTGAGTTGATTGTCGCGGCTAAAGTTATTTCCGCTGAAGTAAATATGGCAGGCCTTGCCGATATTTTGGGCGTTTCCGGTAAAACGAATATCCAGGGCGAACAGGTTCAGAAACTTGATGAATTTGCCAATAATACCATTATAAGGCGGATGGCCCGTTGCGGTTATATCTGTGTTATGACCTCGGAAGAAGAAGATGATATTATTCCGGTAAAGGAGGGATATGAAGGTAAATACACCCTGGCCTTTGACCCTCTGGACGGTTCGTCAAATATTGATGTCAATGTTAATGTCGGTACTATTTTTTCCATTCATCGCCGGGCCAGCCAATGGCGCAAGGGTTCCAGGGAGGATTTATTGAAAAGAGGACGGGATCAGGTGGCGGCCGGTTATATAATATATGGCTCCAGCACTATAATGGTTTACACGGTTGGCGAAGGAGTGCATGGCTTTACCCTTGACCCCAGCGTCGGCGAGTTTTTTCTTTCTCATCCGGATATCAAAATGCCTGAAGAGAGCAAATATATCAGCGTTAATGAAGGCAATCATCGTTACTGGTCGGATGAGATGCGGCAATATATTGATTATCTCCGCCAGGAGGATAAGGCATCGGGCCGTCCCTACAGCGCCCGATATATTGGTTCCCTGGTGGCTGATTTTCACCGTAATCTTATTACCGGCGGCATTTTTCTCTATCCAAGCGACAGTAAAAATCCTGATAAACCTCATGGTAAACTGCGGCTGCTCTATGAGGCCTCGCCTTTAGCCATGATTGCCGAACAGGCCGGAGGCAGGGCCATTACCGATGAAGGTCGGACAATTCTGGATATTGAGCCTGGCGATCTACATCAGCGGGTACCGCTGATTATCGGCAGTAAAATTGCGGTTGATGAGGCTGAAAAATTTCTACTGGGCCTTTAAAAACAAAAAAGCCGGAAATATCGGAGGTGATTCTCCGAAATTCCGGCCTTTGTTTTGCTGCCAACTAACTATTCATCTTCCTCATTTGTCTCGGATGCCAAAGCAGTACAGGCAGCCATACCAACCAGGCCGGTAAGGCCCATGCCCTTGCTGATTGATTTACCCATCCTGGCCAGCAGTACCCGTTTTTCAATGAGAGATGCCTCAGGCATTTCAGTCGGAGTGCAGGTCTCTTTCAGGAGATGCATATCCCTCTTGTTGCCGGCATAGTAGACATTGGGGCCGATGTTGACCACTTTATTGTCAAGTCTCCTGGCGCCTTTTTTGATATATTGGGCCACCTCCGACTTGGGATCATCACGGTCGCCGAAAATACGGGCCCTGGACAGGCAGGTCTGGACACAGGCCGGTTCCAGCCCTTCGGCCAGCCTTTCCACGCAGAAGCTGCATTTGTCGGCCCTGGGGTCGTCCAGATCTTCATCAATATAACGGGCCTGGTAGGGGCAGGCCTCGACGCAGAATCCGCAACCCACGCAGCGATCCCTGTCGATCAGTACCGCGCCGGTAAAGGGGTCTTTGTAGGTGGCGAGAACCGTCATTTTTTTGGTCTTGCCGGTCTTTGGGTCAGTAAATACTTTTTCCGCCTCTTCACCCTGGCAACCCGGCGTACAGGCCGGATCATCACAGTGATTACAGAGACCGGGGTAAAAAGTGCCGGACAGTCCGTGCGGGGTTTTGGCCGGCCCTAAACGATGAACCCAGTTACGACCGAATTGGGTGGGTACGCTCCATTCCGCCTTACAGGCGATGGCGCAGGCATGACACCCCACGCATCTGTCGAGATCTATTACCATTGCATATTGCATAATGGTTAATCCTCCAATATGTTAAATAAATTCGCTGTTTTTTTAAGCCGGAATACTTATGGACTTACCGTCCTTGATCAGGCGGACAAAGTTAATCCGCATACCGCAGCAACCGGTTTCCGGTTCAATAACGGTTCTGGTATTCATGGACTGGTCGTCAATGCCCTGGTTGTGGGCCACGGTCATGGCCGGATTGTCGGTTCCGTAGCCATGGGCCAGGTAAATAACATCCTTGCGGATACCGGGGGTAACCTTGACAATAGTCGTGCCCGTGGTTTTGACTCCATCCTGATTTTCCAATGATACCCGATCACCATCCTTGATGCCCATCTTGGCGGCCAGTTCGTCATTAAGCCAGACAGGATTTTCCGGGATTTCATGGTGGAGCCAGGCATTATTCTGGCTGCGGTTAAAACTGTGTACAGGCGAACGGCCGTAAATCATCCGGGCATAGCCCCTGGGCGGCTCTGGAACCTTGGTATAAACCGGTACCGGAGAAAATCCTTCCTCTTCCAGTTCTTCCAGATACAGTTCAATTTTTTCCGATTCAGTATTGAATTCCGCTACGTCTCCAGGCTCAAGATAACTGGATTCACCCTCCTGGATATAAATACCCTTTTCCTTCTTGATTTTGGCAATGGATAGTTCAACGTCTTCCACTTCTTTCAGGCAGTGATCAACATATTCTTCCTGGGTTTTGACCGGAATAGCCTTGCCGACCCCCATGCGTTTGGCCAGGCCGTTAATGATCCATACCGGGTCTTTACGTTCAAACATGGGAGGAACCAGGGGCATGCGCGGGGCGATAAACTGCTGCGGCTTGGCGGAGCAGTCCCACTGGGTGCCTTTTTCAATATGATCGTAACGCTCAAGATAACAGGCCTCGGGCAGAAGAATGTCGGCCCACATGGTAATGTCGGTAGGCGAAACGTCGGTAACCATGACAAAGTCCATATTCTTCAAGGCCTTTTTCGTCTCGTCCTGAACCGGAAATGTCTTGATGGGGTTGGCACCCCAGACCACCATGCCCTTGATGGGATAAGGCTTGCCGGTTATCATGGTTTCCCTGATCATATCAGTAGGGGTTCCCGGAGGTCTGAAAGGATATTTTTCCGCCATTTCCGCCAGGGCAAAATCTTCCGGATCATAATCATCGTCGAATTCCGCCTCAGGCCAATGCACATGGCCGGCGCTCATCCGGTTGATGTTCTGGATACCGCCGGGCACATCATAACCGCCCAGCAAAGCGGCCAGGCAGGCATGAGCCCTGATCCGCTGAAAGTCATTGCCGTACCAGGTGGCATGACGGCCGGGATGAATGGCGACATTCGGGGCATTCTTGGCCAGAATTTCCGCTACTTCGATAATTTGCGCAGCAGGAATATCACAGATTTTCGCGGCTTTTTTGACAGTCATGCCGCTGATGCCTTTTTTGAACTTGGCAAAACCATTGCAACTTTCCTTGACAAACTTTTTATTATAAATGCCCTTGTCAATGAGATAATTCATCACTGCAAGCAAAAAGGCGGTATCAGTTGCCGGTTTGATTTTGACCCAGACATCCGCCTTGGCTGCTGAGGCGGAAAAACGGGGATCAACAACAATAATTTTTGCTCCGCGTAATTTGCCGGTAATAAAATTTCTGACATGAGAGAGATGAATATTCTCGCCGATATGGGTACCGATGAGCAGCATGGCCTTGGCATTGGCCATATCCACATCCTCATTGGGAACATAGCCCAGGGTTTTCAACATGGCAATGGCGGTCTGTCCCCGGCATTGATAAAAGGCGGGCTCACATATATTCGGTACGCCGATATGTTCGAAAAAGGCGGTGGGATAATGGGCTGAAGCGCCGTGATACCAGAGAGCAACCCCCTGGGGGCCGTATTTTTTCCGCACCTTCTGCAGCCCTTTGGCACAGGCATCCAGGGCCTCGTCCCAGGATATTTTTTTCCATTTGGGTTTTCCCCGTTCGCCTACGTTTTTCATCGGGTGTTTTAAGCGGTCAGGATCGTAAATCAATTTAAGTCCGGCATTGCCCCTGGCGCAGAGAGCTGTGCCGTTGTCAATACTTTTCGGGTTGCCTTCAAGTTTTACCAGTTGACCGTCGCGAACCTTGCCCACCAGCTGGCAGCGCCAGAAACACATCTCGCACACTCCGCCATAAACGGTCTTGGTGTCCTTGAAGCTTCCCGGCGCGGCAAATTCACCGGAAGTGAAACTGCTGTCGGCTGAAACCACCTTGGAAAGTGGAATAGTTGCGGCGGCAAGAGACGCTGATTGAAGGAATCTCCTTCTGGTCATCTTTAAAGCCATATTAAATTTCCTCCTTTTTTGTAAAAAAATCGATCAAACGAACTACTGCCCGGTAAAAAGGCTGCGAGGTTTCGTTGATCACCACGTGACTAAATTTTTTGAACCAGGGCCGAAAATAAAGGGCGAGAAATTTTTCTTCATCTTCAGCCATACCCTGGGAAACAAGAAGTCCGAGAAATTCCAGTTCAAGACTTAATTCATCCGGAACAGCGACAGGATTTTTAATCTCAAAACCATGCTGCCGGTAGAAATCTTTTACCTTAACGGTGGAAGGGCCGTACAGGCTGCGCTCGTTGTCCATATATATAGAGCCAAAGGGCGGGGCAATTGTTCCCGGCACCGCGTTAATAAACAACCTGGTATATTCCACCTGGAGTTTTTCAATATCATCAGGGGTGATATTAACCATTCCTTCCAGCTCATTAATTCCATTTCCCAGTTCCGCCTCGCGAAAAATTGCCAGAAAATTGGTCATGAATCCTGGAGTAAACCATTTTATTTCAGGGTATTTAGTGGCTAGGGAAAGCAGCTTGTATATGTCGGACAGGTTTATTGAGTTTTGGTAATTCATTAATAAGTTTAATACTTTAGCGATGGTTAAATTTTATTCCTAACTTCAATACACTTCCGGTACAAAATTGTCCAGACTTTTTTGCCTGATTGATAATAGGGTAACTGTATTACTGCGGATAATCCGACTAATGTATTTTTTTGACGTAACTGCTCACGGGGTAAGCACCTTATATCTGCTAACCACCATATTTGTAACTGCTTACAGGGTGCCGTAGATTTTCGTGATCAGACTGGTGCAG
>JANTGB010000116.1 GCA_024763115.1 Desulfobulbaceae bacterium
GGCTGTGGGCAATACTCATTCCCACGCTGGAGCCCTGATGAACAGGCTTTATTACCAGGGGAAGACCGAGTTTTTCAATAAAACAATCTACCTTGTCCTGGTCGCCCGGCCCGGCCATGAGCCAGTCAGCCACCAGTAGTCCTGCCGGCTTATATAACTTTTTGGCCATGTTCTTGTTCATGGCCAGACTGCTGCCCAACACCCCTGAACCTTGATAGGGCAACCCAAGCAGATCAAGAAATCCCTGCATGCTGCCGTCCTCGCCCAGGGGGCCGTGGAGCAGAATCAGGGCAACATCAAGATCTGCCCGATCTGTAGCTAGTTTTGCCAGGTCAAAGGCCGGGTCATATTGACTGATTATATATTTCTGCGAATCAAGGGCGGCTTTAACTCCTGTTGCGCCGCTTAAAGAAACTTCCCTTTCCGCCGACCTGCCGCCGGCTATCAGGGCCAGGCGTATTTTTTTATTCATTATCCATCCTCTATTTTTTCATAACCATATTCGTTTTCAGGCCGAAAGACAATCAGCAGTGGTTTTCGACTGTTCCGGGCCACGGTTTCCGCCAGCGAACCAAAAAACAATTTTTTCAGGGGACTTTTCCGGGCCGCCGTCATCACCAGCAGATCATGATTTTTTGCCTCCTGAACAATTGTTTCCTGCCGGGCCTCAGTGGATATTACTTCAATCTCAACCAGGGTGGTCACATGCTGCCTGACCCAGGCAGTCAACTCTTCATTCTTTTTTTCCACCTCACTTATGGCAGCTCCGGCATGAAGAAGATATTGCAGAGTAAGGGAATGCTCACCAATCAGGGAAAGAGCCTCAATAACCGGCTCAAGATCATACAGTTCAGCCATATCAACCAGAGATACCAGGATTTTTTCGGTGTGCAGCGGCCCATACAGGCGGAGCACCACCACCGGACAACTGACGTGACTTGCCAGTGTTTCGAGAATATGCTGAAAACCCTGAAAGGTGCCCTGTACCGGATAGCCGAGGACAACGGCCCGGGCATCGTTATATTCCACAGCCGAAACCAGGGCTTCGGCAACATCACTATATTTAATTAATTCTGTTTCCATTTCATAGCCAAGTCTTTCCACTTCCTCTCTTTCCGGTAAAAAAAGCAATTCAGTGTCCGCCTGGCTGAGCTCAGGCAAATCGGGCCTGACAATCCGTACTGACAGAGGAACGGCTTTAAAATAGTAGGCCAGCAGGGTGGCTATTCGGGCCAGGGCCTGCACTGAGTTGGGATTTGAAGCGCCAAAGGCCACAAAGCCGGAAGTGGTGACCGGCGGGGTTAATTTCTCCCAGGGCCAGGGAACTACCCTTATGCCCTCAGCAACCCGATGCCATAAATCACAGGTCTTATCTGTCATGTCGCCGCATTCCTGCCTTTCCGGGGAAACAGGTGCGGCTTCACCGGCTTTTTCCACAGCAAAACGGACGCATAGCGGGCCGATTAATTCACTCAACACCACCGTAGTTAATACTACAGGCGTAATTAAATCACTGTAGACTCCTAATTTTTCATCAGCATCAATCAGAAAAATAAGACCAATAGCAACTCCGGCCTGGGGAATCAGAGCCGGGCCCAGATATGTCCGCACCCGATGTCCGGCCCTGGTAAGTTTCGCGCCCAGCCAGGCCCCACCCATCTTTCCTGTTATTCTGGCAATAAAGTAAATTAAACCGAGCCAGCCGGCCTGCAGCGCTGCGGATAAATGTAAATGAGAACCAGCCAGGGTAAAAAACAAAACATAGATTGGCGGATCAAAGGCGTTTAAAGCCCGAAACAGGCGGACATCCCTGGTATCACGGTTAATAATGATAAACCCCGCTGCCATTCCAGCCAACAGGGAAGAAAGATTAAAATAGCGGCAGACTTCTCCACAGGCAAGCAGCAGGGCCAGACCAGCGGAAAGCATTTCACCCTGCCGTTGCAGGCGGGGCAGGACAAGGTCAAGCAGCAGCCCGGTTATAAGGCCGGTCAGCAGGGAAAGGGAAATTTCACTTACGCAGTGTAAAAGAGCAGCCAACAGACCGCCTGCGTCACTTCCGACAATCTGTCCGGCTATGGGAACGACCAGGCCGAAAATCATCAGGCAGAGGCCGTTATCAAAGGCAATAACCGCCATCAGGGTGGAAGAAAGAGGGCCGACCGCCTTTATTTCCCGCATTACATGAAGAATCGCAGCCGGGGCCGTGGCTCCTCCAACGGCACCGAGCAAAAGCGCCAGGGCAATATGGTCATTAATATTCCAGCAGTCATTAAAATCAGTTAACCGGGCAGCCACAAAAACAGCAATGGAGACCATAAAAAAAGCGCCCAGCACCTCAAGGCCGGCAATTGCGGCAATACTTCCGGCCCTGTCGCGCAGTCCGGATATTTCAACCTGTTCGCCGATACCGAAGGCAATAAGCATCAGGGCAATCTGAGTAAAATGTTCAAGACTCGAACCAACGGAAGCCGCGGAAATAAGATTTAAGCAACTGGGTCCCAACAGCAATCCAGCCAGGATATAACCGGTAACAGAGGGAAGCTTGAGCAGTTGGCCCAGTTTGGCTGTGAGCAGGCCGGCTGCCAGCAGGATGGCGAGACCCAGGGTTACATTTTCCATTTTCACCTGATATGATATTTTTTCATCTTGCGCCAGAGAGTGGTCTTGTGAATTTTCAGTTCCGCCGCAGTTTTTGTCCTGCTCCCCTTGTTTTTTTCCAGGGTTTGCCTGATCAGGGCGGCTTCAGTTAAAGCAAGGGGACTATCATGGACAAATGTTATGTCATTTTTCTCCATGCCGGCTGCTTTAACCAGTTCAAGGGGAAGATGGGCCGGAGTTATCATGTCACCTCGGCAGAGAACAAAGCCGTGTTCTATGATATTCTCCAGTTCGCGAATGTTGCCGGGAAAATCATGCCGCATGAGACAACTCATGGCCTCAGGCGACAGGCCCTTGATATTTTTGCCTGTCCGGGCGTTAAAACGACTGACAAAATGATCAACCAGCAAAGGAATATCCTCCCGCCGCCGAGCCAGAGGAGGCAGATCAATCTTTATGACGTTTAGCCGGTAAAAAAGATCCTCGCGAAAAATTCCGCGCCCAACCTGCTCCCGCAGATTTCTGTTGGTGGCGGCTATAATTCGGACATCGGCCTTTACCGATCTGGCGGAACCAAGGGGTTCAAATTCATTTTCCTGAAGAACACGGAGCAGCTTAACCTGTAATGCCGACGAAATATCACCTATTTCATCAAGCAGAATAGTTCCGGAACGGGCCAGCTGGAAACGCCCCGGTTTGTCATGATCCGCCCCGGTAAAGGCACCTTTGACATAACCGAATAATTCCGATTCAAGCAGGGTATCGGGCAGGGCCCCGCAATTAACGGCCAGGAACTTTTTATCTTTCTTTTGACTCAAATTATGAATTGCCCTGGCAAACAGTTCCTTGCCGGTGCCGCTGGGCCCTGTTATAAGGACAGTAGCGTCACTGGCGGCAATATCGGGCATTATGGCAAAAATACGTTGAATTTCATCATTTTTGCTGATGATATCCTGAAAATTATACTGGCTCCTGATCTCCCGGCGCAGCTGCTCAACAACGGATAAATCCCTGAATGTTTCCACTCCGCCGCCTTCCCCCTTCTCATCCTGAAGGACAGCTGTGCTGATACTGACCGGTTTGACCTGGCCGTCACTGTCAAGAATATTGATCCGCTGATCAACCAGGGGAATTCCGTCGGCCATGGTTTTTTTCAAGGCGCAATCCGATTGACAGATATCAGCCCGGAAAACATCAAAACATTTCTGGCCAATGGCCTGCTGCCGGGAAACCCCGGTTATTTTTTCCGCAGCCCGGTTAAAAGAGGTTATATTCCGGTTTTTATCAACTGTAAAAACCCCATCGGCAACGGAGTCAAGAATGATTTCGGTTTTTGATTTCTTTTTCTGTGATTTCAATGCAATTCTCGTAATCTTTCACCAAAATGCTTATAACATGCCGACGAAAAACCGGTCAATATTTATGAGAACGAGACCTTGCGTCATTAATGAACGAATCCGGGGCATATCTGAATATGTCAAACACCTTCCTGCCTGGTTTGCAAAAGTTCATTATAGGCTGCTGTCAGTTTCACAAAGCTGTCATGGTTCCCGCCTTTATCAGGATGCATTTCCTTGGCCTTTTGCCGGTAAAGCCTGGTTAATTCCTGTCTGGACATATTTTGCAGTTTGGTCGGGGAAACGGCAAATATCGCCCCGGCTTCCTGCCGACTTACCGGCCTGTCGCGTCCTGCGGCCCGGTTTCCCGACCAATGCCTGCCGAATCTCCTGAAGGCTTCCCGGGAAAAAGGGCTGGAGCGGTAATCATAATCAAAAAACATGATTACATAGCGTTGTAAATATTCGTGCAGACCGTTGAAAGCAGCCATTCCCGCCCAGAATGATTTATCCCGGTTCAGCCGGCAGAGATCATTTATCATATATTTGTCCAGCCTTTGCTGTTCAAGCCCTTCCGGCATTGAATGAGCAATAAGTTCACTGAAATAGCGTTTCAGGTCAAAAATCGCATAAACATATTCTTTTAATTCTTCAGGCTCAAGCACCTGTTCCTGGCTGAGAAAATATTGTTCCCGCTCATCCCGTGATTTTTCCAGCATGACCCGCAGCATTTTGGGGCGCATTTTTTTTAGATCGCCCTGGGTTATGCTGCCGTAACGGAGATAATGAAGGCGGCGGCGGTCGAAATCATGAATCTCGTTCTGCATGGCTGCTGCTTCCGCAGCCGTAATTTTTGCGGTATTAAATTTTCTTTCCGGTTTATAAAATGGGGCGAGTTTATAGCGAATTTCCGGATCAACAAAGGGCCAGAGCAGGTATTCAAGTTCATTTTCCGGGTCATGATCGACAAATTTGCCGGCCTTCCGCAACAGCTCTTCATCCAGGTAAAATGAGTTGCCCCCGCCATATATGATAAATTCTCCCGGCCTGGTACCAAAGGCAAAAATTTCTCTAAAATGCCATGAGTGATTTTTTTTATATGATTGGCGCAGAAAATAATGTATTTTTCCCGCAATAGTTTTTGTGGCAAGATACATATCAGAAACCAGAAGCTAGGAGGTTGTCCGAGAATAGGCATTTTTTCTCAAATCAAGGCATTTTAAAAAAATAAGCGCAGTCATATACTTGATATTACGAGCATTATTTTTTTAAAATAACACAGAGTTGGGGAAAAAGGGCATTCTCGGACAGCCTCCTAGAAGTTAGAAGCAGGAAATCAGGGGACGTAAGCTGTAAGTCACATATTATACTTGCCTGGCCTATGTTCGCAACCTGATGATTTGAAAAATGCTCGTCTTTAAGGAGAAAAAGCCTTGGCTGTTGAAGAAAAAAAGATAATTTACTCCATGATCGGGGTGAGTAAATTTTATGATAAAAAACCGGTTTTAAAAGATATTAACCTTTCCTATTTTTATGGGGCCAAGATTGGCGTCCTGGGGCTGAACGGCTCGGGAAAAAGTTCATTGCTGCGTATTCTGGCCGGGCGCGATAAGGATTTTGTCGGGCGGACAAGTATTTCTCCGGGGTTGACTGTGGGATTGCTGGAGCAGGAGCCTGAGCTTGATGAGGCAAAAACCGTCCGGGAAATTGTCGAGGAAGGCGTCCGGGAAACAGTTGATCTGCTGGCTGAATTTAACCGGATTAATGAAAAGTTTGCTGAACCTATGTCTGATGACGAGATGAATGAGCTGATAAGCCGCCAGGCAGAGGTTCAGGAAAAGCTGGATGATTCTAACGCCTGGGATCTGGATTCCCGTCTTGACATGGCCATGGATGCCCTGCGCTGTCCTCCGGCTGATTCAGCTGTTGATATTCTCTCCGGCGGCGAAAAGCGGCGGGTTGCCCTGTGCAGGCTGCTGCTGCAGAAGCCTGACATCCTCCTGCTGGACGAGCCCACTAATCATCTGGACGCTGAAACCGTGGCCTGGCTGGAGCATCATCTTAAGCGTTATGAGGGAACCGTTATTGCCGTTACCCATGACCGCTACTTTCTCGATAATGTGGCCGGCTGGATTCTCGAACTTGACCGGGGCCGGGGCATTCCCTGGAAAGGGAACTATTCTTCCTGGCTGGAACAGAAGCAGAAGCGCCTGGCAATTGAGGAAAAACATGAAAGTCATCGCCGGAAGACCCTGCAGCGCGAACTGGAGTGGGTGCGGATGTCGGCCAAGGGCAGACACGCAAAATCCAGGGCCCGGCTCAAGTCCTATGAACAGTTACTGGGCCGGGAAGGAGAAAAACGGGCCCGTGATCTGGAAATTTATATCCCCCCCGGCCCCAGGCTGGGCAAGGTTGTTATTGAGGCTGACAAGGTCAGTAAGGCATTTGCTGACCGGCTGTTGGTGGAGGATATGACGTTTTCCCTGCCGCCCGGTGGTATTGTCGGGGTTATCGGCCCCAACGGGGCGGGCAAGACCACCCTGTTTAAAATGATAACCGGCCGGGAAATGCCTGATTCCGGCAAAATACGTCTGGGTGAGACAGTGAAGCCGGCCTATGTTGATCAAAGCCGGGATAACCTTGATCCGGAAAAATCAATCTGGGAGGTTATTTCCGCAGGTCGCGACACCCTGGAACTCGGCAACAGGGAGATAAACTCCCGGGCCTATGTGGCTCGCTTTAATTTTTCCGGTTCGGAGCAGCAGAAAAAGGTGGGGCTTTTGTCCGGCGGGCAGCGGAACCGGGTACACCTGGCCATGATGCTCAAGGAGGGAGGTAATGTAATCCTGCTTGACGAGCCCACCAATGATCTTGATGTTAATACCCTGCGAGCCCTGGAAGAAGCCCTGGAAAATTTTGCCGGCTGCGCCGTGGTAATCAGCCATGACCGCTGGTTTCTTGATCGGATCGCCACCCACATCCTCGCCTTTGAGGGCGACAGCCGGGTTGTCTGGTTTGCCGGCAATTACAGTGATTATGAAGTGGATCGCCAC
>JANTGB010000117.1 GCA_024763115.1 Desulfobulbaceae bacterium
CTCCGATAGATTTTCGTGATCAGGTCGGCGCAGCGTATTAGTCATACGTAAGCCGGACTGATCGCGGAAATATGCGGTGCCCTGTGAGCAGTTACAAAAAAACACGGAATAAGCCAACATGGATCAACGAATGATAAATATCGGCTTCGGCAACTCAGTGGTTGCCGGCCGCATACTGGTGGTGGTTAATCCTAAATCATCACCAATTAAAAAATTAAAGGAAGAGGCCAAACAGCAAAAAAAATTGATTGACGTGACCGAAGGCCGTCGCACCAGATCAATAATAATCCTGGATACCAATCATGTTATTCTTTCCTCTGTTCAGCCGGAAACCCTGACCCAGCGTTTTACCCCGGCCGGTCAAGCCCCTTTCAACTTGGGAGAAGATGGTGAGTAAAGGCAGTATCTTTATAATTTCCGCGCCTTCCGGCACCGGCAAGACCACGATTCTTAAGGAAATTATGCTATTTGCCCCTAATCTCGCCTTTTCAGTTTCCCATACGACCAGAGAACCCAGAGGCCGGGAGCAGAATGGAATTGATTACCATTTTGTTAATATTAAAGAATTTACCAGGATGCGGGATAAAGGAGAATTCCTGGAATGGGCCCGGGTGCATGATAATTTCTACGGAACCAGCAGAACAGCAGTTGAAAAACAACTGGCCCAGGGGCTTGACGTTTTTCTAGATATTGATATCCAGGGGATGAAACAGATTAAAAAACAATTAGGCGCGCCGGTGACCATATTCATAGCTCCGCCCTCCTGGGAGGAGCAGGAAAGACGATTGCGGCAGCGCGGCACTGATTCGCCGGAGACTATTGCCCTGCGCCTGGCCAATGGCCGCCGGGAAATGGCTTTTGCCGATTTATATGATTATCTGTTGATTAATGATACGGTTGACCAGGCAGTGGAAATGCTGCGCGCCATTATCCTGGCCCGCCGCAGTCGAACCCGCCGTTCCGCTGCTGGACTTGCCCTTGATCTTCCTGCTGCTGATCCGGTGTAACTGTTCAGCTAAAAGATGCGCATGGCGCACCCTACTGAAACCATAAAATGGCCGAAAAAAAACAGCAATTCAGCCGCAAAGGCAAACGCGGCTCCGAACATCCGGCCAGGCAGCCTGATGAGCGGGAAATAATCTGGGGTATCCACCCCCTGCTGGCCGCACTAAGCGATGCTCCGGGGCGAATAAACGAAATTACAGTCCTGAAAGGCAAAACCGGCCGGAAGATTCAGCAGATAATTGATCTGGCCCGCAGTAAGGGGATAAGGGTCAGATTTCGAGCGGAATTTCACCTGCCCGGCTCCGGGCAAAATCACCAGGGCGTTTATGCCCGGATTTCGGCAATTTCCACCCTGAATCTTGACCAGCTTCTCTTTCGACTCAAAACAAGGAAAAATCCAATTCTCCTGGCCCTGGATTCCATTCAGGACCCCCATAATCTCGGCGCTGTCGGTCGCTCCGCCTCTGCCGCCGGGGTTGCGGGCCTGATTGTCAACAAGGATCGTTCCGCTCCCCTGGGCGGCACGGCAGCCAAAATTTCCGCCGGGGCCCTGAGCGGACTTAATGTCTGCCGGGTCACCAACCTGGCAACAACGCTTAAACGTTTAAAAAAAGAAGGGTTCTGGATTTTCGGGGCTGCGGCCGAGGAGGAACGGTCTCTTTTTCAGACGGATTTCAGCGGCCCACTCTGCCTGGTAATGGGCGGCGAGGCCAAGGGGATCAGGCCACTTGTCAGGGAACAGTGCGATATGCTGGTGTCCATCCCCATGCATGGCTCACTTGACTCCCTCAATGTTTCTGCGGCAACAGCGGTTATTCTCTTTGAAATCGTCAGGCAACGGTCATGCTGAATTATTTTTTTGCCATTTTCTCTTGCAGCAGATCACCCAAGGTACCCATGGACGATGAACTTTTTTTCTCCCGGGCAGCATAATGTTTATACTCAGCCCGGTTGTCGTCGTTCCGCCCGGATTTTGTTTTTTTGCGGGGTTTGCCTTTTGGTTCAGCCATTTCAACATTGGGCAGGGAAAGTGACATCCGTTTTTCCTTAACATCAATAGAATCGACCTTAACCTCAATATCGTCACCAACCTGGACAACCTCGCGGGGATGGTTAATCCTCCGCCCGCCACCCAGTTTGGAAATATGAACCAGGCCGTCAATGCCGGGGGCCAGGGTGACAAAAGCGCCGAAGTCCGTAAGCCGCGCCACCCTGCCGTTATAACTCTTGCCTTCCTGGAACTGTTCGCCGACACTGTCCCAGGGGTCGGGCATGGTTTGTTTCAGGCTGAAGGAGTAACGGTCTTTTTTCCAGTCCAGCTTCAATGCCGCCACCTCGACCTTTTTCCCCACCTCAAGGATGGCATGGATGTCCTCAACTCTTCCCCAGCTTATTTCCGAAACCGGAATCAGTCCCTCAATACCGCCGATATCAACAAAGGCGCCGAAATCACGCAAAGAAGTAATGACCCCGGTTACGGTCATGCCGGGTTCCAGGGTCTCTTGCAATTTTTCTTTCTGTTCAGCCCTTTCCTCTTCAAGAACCACCCGGTGGGAAACAATAATATTACGACCGTTTTCCTTGTATTCGATAATTTTAAAAACAAGCTGTTGATCAACAAACCGGCTGCTGTCCTCCACCCGGCGCAGCGCCATCTGCGAATAGGGACAAAAGGCGCGGACTGCGCCGATTTTTACCTCATAGCCTCCCTTTATTTCTTTGCTGACTCTGCCTTCAAGAGGAATATTGCTGCGAAAGGCCTCCTGGAGATGGGCTCGGGCCGCAGCCCCGGACATCTTTGTAGTAAAAATTTTTTCATTACGTTCAACCGTAAGAAAATAGGCAAGAAGCTTGTCCCCTGCCTTGACGGAATGCCCGCCTTTCTCGTCAAGCAGTTCACTTGCCGCCAGCACTCCCTCGCTCTTACCGCCGATATCAAGAAAAATCCATTCATTATCAATTCCCACCACAGTTCCTTCGACCTTCCGGCCCGGCTCAAAAAAATCAGGTTCCACTGCGGTTTCATTCATCAGGTCGGCAAAACTTTTTTCACCGGACATGGACTGATTTTCACTGAATGTTTCTTGTTCCTGTTGCTCAGGGGACATAATGCACCTTTGCTGTTTTTATTATTTATTGGTAACTGCTCATCGGGCGCCGAATCCGGAGTCTCGCAAACTCGCTTACCTGCGCCCTGTAATTGTAACTGTTCAGACGTTTACAGGGCAAAGGGGGTTCCCACCTCAACCTTTTCCACTTCCCGGTTGGCGCTGTCAAGAACAGCAAAAACCGGCTGACCATCCTTGCCCAGCAGTTCTCCGGGATTTATCAGCAGGCAGTCGCCTCTTTTTTCCACCCCGTAGAGATGATTATGACCGCAACAGACCACGTCAAACTGTCCGGTGCAGGCAATCCCCCGGGCCACCTGGGGATAATGGTGAAAGGCGATTTTTAATCCCCCGGCTTCCACCGCACCCAACACGCCGTGATGCTGGATCGAGGGGAACCTGACCCCGCATCTGCTGGAAATAAGATGCTGATCCCCGACATTATTACCATAAATAAGATGAACCGCACCGGCAAAAGCCGCCAGCTCATCCAGCATAAACGGGGAAATAAGATCACCGCAATGAATCAGGAGATGGACATCATAGGCATTACAGTAATTGACCGCAGCCCGCAGATTGGGAATATGGTCATGCGTATCAGCCATAATAGCAATTCGCATAATTTTTAATCCTCTTATTGCGTGGCTTCGTGAATCTTATCCTTTACGGAATTAAACGCATTATCAACTTTTTTGCCGATTTTTTCACCTTCGCCCTTTTTTTCACATGCCATTGTCGATAAAATTAATAATACTCTTGTCTGCCATTTCATTTTATATCTCCTTAAAACGTATAATTACCAATTTTGACTGAAATAGATTATATTTCCCTGTTTAATGAAAATTATCTATCTTGCCAAGTGGAAAAAATTATAAAAGCATGCAACTGAAATTTCATGGAACCAAAATTCATCAGCATCCGTAATGCTGCAACGCATAATCTTAAAAATATTGATATTGACCTGCCTCGGAACCGGCTGATTGTCTTTACCGGCTTAAGCGGATCGGGCAAATCGAGCCTGGCCTTTGACACCCTGTACGCCGAGGGCCAACGCCGTTATGTTGAATCGCTTTCCACTTATGCCCGCCGGTTTCTCGGCCGGATGGATAAACCCGAGGTTGACTCCATTGAGGGCCTGTCTCCGGCCGTCTCCATTGAACAACGGACAACCAGCCGCAATCCCCGCTCTACAGTGGGGACAATCACTGAAATTTATGATCATCTCCGCCTGCTTTTTGCCAGGGTAGGCCATGCCCATTGCCCTGAATGCTGTATTGAAATAAAATCCCAGTCCATTGAAGAAATGATCTCAAGCCTCATGGCACTGCCCAGGGGCGAAAAAATTATCCTCCTGGCTCCCCTGGTTGAGGCAAAAAAAGGTGAACATCGGGAATTACTGGCCGGATTGCGTAAAGAGGGCTATGTCCGGGCCAGAATAGATAATAAAATACAGGGCCTTGAGCAGCCCGTCAACCTGGAAAAGAATAAACGCCATACAATTGAAGCGGTAATTGATCGCCTGGTAATCAGGCCCGGCCTGAAACGACGGCTGGCTGATTCAGTGAGCGCTGCGGTTAAACTGGGAACAGGCCGGTTGCTGGTATATTTCCCCCAAACCGGAGAGAACCGACTGTTCAGCGAAAGGTCGGCCTGCCGGAAATGCGGTCGCAGCCTGCCGGATCTCTCAACCCGGCTTTTTTCCTTTAATAATCCGCACGGTGCCTGTCCTTCCTGCTCCGGCCTGGGAATCAAGCAGTTTTTTGATCCGGATCTGGTAATTGCTGATCCGCAATTAAGTCTGAACCAGGGGGCGATTACGCCCTGGGGCAGACGTTCGCCTTCAAGCTATACCAGCCAGCTGCTTGCCGCCCTGGCCGACCACTACAATTTTTCTCTGGATACGCCATTTAAAAAACTGCCGAAAAAAATACGCAATATTATTCTTAACGGCACCGGCCGGGAAAATATTTTTTTTCACTATGTCCGTCATCGTCGCACCCGGACTTCGGAGGTTCCCTTTGAGGGAGTGCTGCCCCAGCTTGGCCGCCGTTTTCAGGAGACAAATTCCAGTACCGTCCGGGAAGAGTTAAGCGCCTACATGAACGAACAGCCCTGTCCTGCCTGTCATGGTGAGCGGCTCCGGCCCGCAGCCCTGGCTGTCCGCCTTGATTCCCGGAATATCGCCGACCTCACCAGGCTGAGTATCAAAAAGTTAGCTGCGGTTCTGGCAAAAATAAGAATTTCCCCTCAGGAAAAGATTATAGCCGAACGAATCATCAGGGAAATTCAGGATCGCCTGAGTTTTCTTATTAACGTGGGACTGGATTATCTTTCCCTGGAGCGTACTGCCGCCACTCTTTCCGGCGGCGAAGCTCAGCGTATCCGCCTGGCCTCCCAGATCGGCTCCCGCCTGGCCGGAGTTCTTTATATTTTAGATGAACCAAGTATCGGCCTTCATCAACGGGATAATAACCGGCTGATCAAAACCCTGCTTGATCTACGTGACATCGGTAATACGGTTATCGTGGTAGAGCATGATACCGAAACCATCCTGGCTGCGGATCATGTGCTTGACATCGGCCCCGGAGCAGGAACGCATGGCGGCAAAATTGTCTACAGCGGTAAAGTGCCGGGAATTTTAAAACGTAAAAAATCAATTACCGGCCAATATTTATCAGGCGGATTGACAATTCCCATTCCGGCAAAAAGACGTAAACCGGCTGCCCGCGCCTGGATTACCCTGAGCCGGGCCAGGGTCAATAATCTCAAAGATATCACCGTGAAATTCCCGCTTGGGGTCATGACCTGCGTTACCGGCGTATCCGGTTCCGGTAAAAGCAGCCTGGTAAATGAATGCCTTTTTCGGGGGCTGAAGAATTTAACCGGTCATGGGCGCGGCGCCTTCGGCAAAATAAAAGGAGCCGACCTCATAGATAAACTTATTGATATTGACCAGAGCCCCATTGGCCGAACTCCCCGCTCAAATCCGGCAACCTATACCGGGATTTTAACCCCGATACGGGAACTGCTGGCCCGGCTGCCCGAATCCAGGGCCCGGGGGTATAAGCCCGGACGGTTCAGTTTTAATCTCAAGGGTGGACGCTGCGAACATTGCGAAGGTGACGGGGTATTGAAAATTGCCATGCATTTTCTGCCTGATGTATATGTTACCTGTGAGGTCTGCCGGGGCCGTCGCTATAACCGGGAAACCCTGGAAATAAAATATCGGGGTAAAAATATTGCCGACATTCTCCGGATGAACGTTGAAGAGGCCCTGGATTTTTTCAAAAATATCCCGCCAATAAAAAATCGTTTACAGGGCTTATCTGATGTAGGCCTGCCCTATATTTCCCTGGGCCAGTCCTCGGTTACCCTGTCCGGGGGCGAGGCCCAGCGCATCAAACTGGCAAAGGAACTGCGCAAGAGAAGTACCGGCAAGACCCTGTATATTCTCGATGAACCGACAACCGGCCTTCATCCTGCCGATATCAAACATCTGCTTCTGGTTCTTAACCGGCTGGTTGACAACGGCAACAGCGTGATTATTATTGAGCACAATCTTGACGTAATAAAAGGGGCTGACTATATAATTGATCTTGGCCCGGAAGGCGGCGAGGGAGGCGGCGGAATTGTCGCCTGCGGCAGCCCGGAGCAGATAAGCGGAAAAAAGGAATCACATACCGGCCGATTTTTAAAAAAAGTTTTAAATTTTAGCCGTTAAATGTTAGGTTATGGGTTTTAAAATAATCCAAAGTCGTAACTGCTTACCGGGTAAGCTCCCTAACTTCGCTAACCTCCGTAATTGTAACTGGTTACCTAAAGTCGTAAGCGTTCACCAGCACCTCATCTTCGCCCGTTTGGGCC
>JANTGB010000118.1 GCA_024763115.1 Desulfobulbaceae bacterium
TTGAAGTCTCATTTTACCATTCAACGTAAACCAGCATTGGGTACAAAACCCTCTGTGTTTTATATTATCTAGGGTGAGGTATCATGTTAGAAAAAGCACTTCAAGGAAATGCTAAATATTGGTCATGGGTTGGCTTCCTGTTGACGATGATGGGCATAGGCGCTGCCTGCTATGTCATGCAGTTCAACTATGGTCTTGGCCTTACCGGCATGAGCCGTGATGTCTCCTGGGGACTTTATATTTCCCAGTTTACATTTCTGGTTGGTGTCGCTGCTGCGGCTGTAATGGTAGTCTTGCCCTATTATATTCATAACTATAAGGAATTTGGTCGTATTACCGTTCTTGCCGAATTTCTTGCCATTGCTTCGGTTTCCATGTGTCTGCTGTTCATCATGGCTGACCTTGGCCAGCCGATCAGGGCGTTAAATGTTATTCTCCATCCGACTCCTAATTCAATTCTGTTCTATGACATGATTGTCTTGAATGGTTATCTGTTTCTTAACTTGATATGCGGCTGGGTAGCTCTTAACGCTGAATATAAGGGAACTCATCCACCTAAATGGGTTTATCCTTTTGTCTATCTGTCAATTCCCTGGGCTGTTAGTATTCATACGGTAACTGCTTTTCTTTACTGCGGTCTGCCCGGACGTCATTTCTGGATGACTGCAATTCTTGCTCCCCGTTTTCTGGCATCAGCTTTTGCCGGTGGCCCTGCTTTTCTGATCCTTCTGGTTTTGATAGTTCGTAAGGTTTCAACTTTTGATGCCGGAGATAAGGCCATTCAAAAGCTGGTATCTGTAATTATCTATGCCGGTCTGGTTAACTTGTTTTTTGTCGGACTTGAGTTGTTTGTCGGCTACTACAGTAATATTCCCGGCCATATGCATACACTTGACTATCTATTCTTTGGCCTGGCTGATCATGATACCGGCCAGATATACAATAACCTTGTTCCCTGGATGCGGGCATCTACTGCCATGGGTGTTATTGCTCTTGCCATGTTCGGCTATAAGAAGACCAGGAATCATGAAGGCTCACTCGCTGTTGCCTGCGTTTTGATTTTTCTCTCTCTCTGGATTGATAAAGGTCTTGGCCTTGTTCTTGGCGGCTTTGTTCCTAATCCCCTTGAGTATATTGTCGAGTATTACCCGTCAATTCCGGAGATTTTCATTACCCTTGCTATCTGGTGCACAGGATTTTTTATCCTGACTATCCTTTATAAAGTCGGCATCGGGGTAAAGACCCAATCGGAAAGACTGCCGTAAACAAATTTATTTATCTTGCTTCTTGTTAAGCTCATTTCTGCTGTATGGCAGAAATGAGCTTTTTTTATTTTATGGCGTTTAAGCATGCTATGGAGTAAAAAGACAGGTAAATATAAAGTTTTAAAAGTGACTGGAGCGGCATGTCATGGTTGCAAAAAATATTCTTGAGCTGATTGGTAATACGCCTCTGGTGCCCATTGTCCGCCTGAAGCCAGCCGGAGATGTGCGGATATTTGCCAAACTTGAATCGGCAAATCCCGGCGGTTCAATTAAGGACAGGATTGCCTTGAGTATGATTGAGGCGGGTGAGGCCAATGGTCAGTTAACTCCCGACAAAATAGTCCTTGAGGCAACCAGTGGCAATACCGGTATCGGCCTGTCTCTGGTGTGTGCGGTGAAAGGCTATCGCTGTCAGCTGGTTATGCCTGATACTGCCAGCATAGAAAGGCGTAAAATCATGGAGGCATTCGGGGCTGAAATTGTTCTTACTCCCGGCAAAAAAGCAACTGACGGGGCCATTGAACAGGCCTATGCCATGGCTCGTGAGCATCCTGATCTTTACTTTCTTACTGATCAATACAATAATGAAGCAAACTGGCGGGCGCATGCCAGGGGAACCGGCCCGGAAATATGGGAGCAAACAGAAGGCCAGGTAACCGATATTGTCGCTACCCTGGGAACTACCGGGACGGTAATGGGCTTATGTCATTATTTTGCCGATAATCATCCTGAAGTGCGGGTCACCGCAGTTGAACCATTTCTCGGCCATAAAATTCAGGGACTCAAGAATATGAAAGAGTCCTATAAGCCTGGTATTTTTGCTAAGAAGCTGCCCTTTCAGATAATCAATATCCCTGATGACGAGGCCTTTATGCATGCCCGTCTGCTTGCCCGTAAGGAGGGAATTTTTGTCGGGATGAGTTCCGGCGCGGCCCTGTGCGGCGCCCTGGCCCGGGCTGATCAGCTTGATAATGGCGTGGTCGTGGTAATATTTCCGGATGGAGGTGACAAGTACCTCAGCACCCCGCTTTTTACCAGTCCGAAACCCGAAGAGGTCAAGACTGCCCAGTTGCGTTTTTTTAATTCCATGAAACGCAAAAAAGTCAACTTTACCCCTCTTTCCGGCAATAAGGTTACATTTTACGCCTGTGGCCCAACTGCCTATGAAATTGCTGATCTTGGCCATTGCCGTCGTTTTGTTGTTGCTGATTTGATTCATCGCATTCTCTTAACCAAGGGATATCAGGTAGATTACTGCATGAATTTTACCGACATAGACGACAATACCATTGATGGCGCCCTGGCTGGTAACCAGAGTCTGGCTGATTTTACCTCTCATTATATTGATGAGTTCATGCATGATATTGATGCGTTGGGAGTGAAGCGGGCTACTCGCTATCCCCGGGCTTCCGAGCATGTGCCGGAAATGATAGAACTGGCCCATCAACTGATCCACAAGGGGGTAGCCTATGAAAAACTTGGCTCAATTTATTTTGATATCTCTAAATTTCATGATTACGGTAAGCTTTCACGTATTGATCTTGATAAGATACTGGTAGGTAAAACAGTTGATCTTGACGAATATGAAAAACATAATCCGTTGGATTTTACCCTGCTGAAAAGATCAACCCTGGCTGAATTGAAAAGCGGTATTTTTTATGAAACCGATTTCGGCAATATGCGTCCGGGCTGGCATATAGAATGTGCTGCCATGTCGCTCGATTTTTTTGGCGATACCATGGATATTCATACCAGTGGCCGTGATCTTATTTTCCCCCATCATGAAAATGAAAACGCTATTGCTGAGTCATTGACCGGCAAGCCTCTGGCTAATTTCTGGCTGCACAGTGAGTTACTGCTGGTGGATGGCAAGAAAATGAGCCATGAAAATAATAATGTAATTACTTTACGCGATGTTCAGGCCCAGGGCTTTGCAGCACGTGATGTGCGGTTTTTTCTGATGCGTACCCATTACCGGAAACCCATTAATTTTACCTTTAAGCGCTTGAAAGCAGCTCAGATGAGTCTCCGGCGCTTAGATGGTTTTATCCGTAAGCTTATCTGCCTGCCTCCAGGCCTGCCCCATCCTCAGGTTGCCGCTTATCTAAGTTATATGGAAAAAGAATTTTTTGCGGCTATGGATGATGATATGAATATGTCCAAAGGGATCGGCGTTATTTTTGATTTTATCAAGAAGACCAACCCCATTGTCGAAGAGGGGCGGCTTGACCGGGATCAGAAAAAATATCTGCTGGAAAGTTTTGCCAAAATGAATGAAATTTTAAATATCTTCCGCTTGGAGGAATGTCCGCTGGCCCCGGAAATTGACAAGTTAATCAAGGAAAGGGAAGTTGCCCGGCAGGAAAAAGACTGGCAACGGGCCGATAATGTCCGGGAAGAGTTGGCCCGTAAGGGGATTACTATTACGGATTCGGCCAAGGGACCAATCTGGAAAGAAAATGAGTAACTCCGAACCCCTGAACCTCTGAACCTTTGAACCTCTGAACCTTTGAACCTCTGAACCCTTAAACCCCTGAACCTGCATAAAAAATGTTATCCGAATCTAAAATAACAGAGGAAGAACAGGATATTTTCTTTGGCATCATTAACCGCTTCATCGGTTATTTCTCCCTGAAGGCCCAGGGCAGATCAACCAATGATACTGCCAACGAGTATCCCTTTGTGGCCATGGATACCCGGCAGATCTATGACCAGCTTGATTTTGTTAAAAATTATCTGCAGTTAAGCTATGAAGGCACCCGGCCCTCTTTTGTTGATGTGGGCTGCGGTATTGGTAATGTCCTGATATTTGCCGAGCAATTTCTTTTTGATGTTTACGGGATTGAAAAGGATGAATACACGGTACGCATTGCCGAGGATCTTATCGGCAAAAACAGAATCGAGGCGGCTGATATTACGGTCTATCCCGATTATGCCCGTTTTGACGTAATCTATTATTTTTGCCCTCTGCCCAACCATGAGCCGCAAAAAAAACTGGAATGTTATATTGAAGATGAAATGAAATCAGGCGCTATTCTTATTGCCAACCGAAAAAAAAGTATGAAAATAGACAAAGACCCCCGCTTTAATCGTTTGTCGAATAAACTGCCGATCTGGCAGAAGATATCTTAAGGCGTCAACGCCCTTTTAAGATTCAGGGCAGGTATAATGTTATGCCTGCTGATAAAACTAAAAAAAGAGGTTAGAGAAAATGACAGCAGTAAAAGATGGCGATACCGTGCAGGTTCATTATACCGGCACTCTGGAAAATGGTGATGTTTTTGACTCATCCCGTGAACGAGGCCCCTTGGAGTTTACCGTGGGCGGCGGTCAGATGATTAAGGGCTTTGATGCGGCAGTGGTTGGCATGGAGCCGGGCAGCAGTAAAAAAATAACCCTGCCGCCCGAAGAGGCTTATGGCCCCCGCAACGAAGAGATGATTGTTGATCTGCTCAGAGAAAATATTGATCCATCCATGGAAATCTCAGTGGGCATGACCCTCCATCTTTCCGGCCCCGGCGGACGTCCGGTTCCGGCCGTAGTCCATGAAATTCTTGATGATGTGGTAAAAATGGACGTTAATCACCCCATGGCCGGCAAGACATTGAATTTTGATATTGAAGTGGTCGGAGTTAATTAACCTTAATCAATTGGAAAGAGCCGACCTGATCGATTTTGCCCTTGGTCAGCCGTTCCCCTTCCAGGACGGCAAAAACATCGCCGGAGCGCAGATAACCCTGTTCTTTTGCCTTTTCCTGGGCTGCAAAAACCATTTCATCCCGTTCCAGTTTTTTTTCAATAATAATAGGATGAATATTTTTATAGATACATGATTGCCTGGCCTTATCAAGGGAATCAGTTATCAGCAGGGTGGGAACTGTTCTGTTCCATTTAGAAAGATGGCGATATAGCAGGCCTTCCGGGTCAAGCACCATTACTGCTGCTGCCCTTCCCATGGTGGCAGCCGCAGTCAGGGCAGGGTTTATTTGACTGGTATCCTGGTTCAACCGTTTATAATGGCTCCAGTCGATCTCGGTATATCTTTCTTCCTCACATATTATTGATGCCATGGTGCGGACGACGTTGACCGGATCAATGCCCATGGCGGTTTCTCCGGAAAGCATTACCGCGTCTGTCCCCTCCCACACTGCCAGGCTGACATCAGTCACTTCAGCCCTGGTAGGTCTGGTGTTACCGGTCATTGTATCAAGCATCTGGGTCGCGGTAATTACCGGAGTGTTTTTCTCCCAGCACATTCGGATGATTCGCCGTTGAATTCGCGGCACCTTGGCAGCGGGTAATTCAACCCCCATATCGCCACGGGCAATCATTATAGCATCAGCGGCATCAATTATTGCGCTGATGTTTTCCACTGCTTCCGGTTTTTCAATCTTGGCCACCACCTTTAAATCACGTTTGCCGGACTTATTGATAATATCTTTAACCTCAATAATGTCGGAGGCTGATCTGACAAAGGAAAGGGCGGCAAAGTCTATTTCATGCTCAAGTCCCCAGGCCAGATCTTTTTTATCCTTGTCCGTGACACTGGGCAGGGAGAGCCTGGTGGCCGGCAGGTTCATGCCCTTGCCGGAACGAAGCATTCCTCCCACCACAATCCGGCAGATAACCTCTGTTTTGCCGGGTTTTTCCACCTCTAATTCCAACAGGCCGTCATCCAGGAGAATGGGATCGCCTGTCTGTAAATCCGGCAGTAATTCCGGGGCAATAGTTGATATTCTTTCCGGTGTTCCTTCTATAGGTTCAGCCTGAAGAATGATTGAGTCGCCGTTGTTTAAATGAATCCCGTTATCCTGCATGGAGCCGGTGCGGATTTTCGGGCCGCAAAGATCCATTAATACCCCGATTGGCTGATCCCATTCTTTTTCAGCCCGGCGTACTGTATTTAAATATCCTTCGTGTTGTTCGTAACTGCCATGGGAAAAGTTGAGGCGAACTATATCCATACCGGCCAGGATCATTTGCCCAATTATTTTTTTTGATTTCGAGGCAGGGCCCATGGTACAGACGATCCGGGCCAGTTTCCTGATATTGGCTTTTGTCTGTATTTTAACTTTTGCCATCAGGGCTTCAAGTTCCTTAATGTCCACCGGTTTAGGCAGAAAGCCAATGATGTTCGGGTGCTTTTTTAGTTTTTCCAGGAGATCAGGACGATCTTTTATACTGGAAGATATGACGACTATGGGGAGATTAGGGCAAACTACCTGGGCCGCTTCAATGAATTTGAAGCCGTCCCAGTGGGGCATCAATATGTCACAGAGAAAAAGATCATATTGATTGGTTGAGGCCTCAAGAAAACCCTGCCGGCCGTTGAAAACCGCGTCTACCAGGTGTCCTTTTTTCCCCAGTTGATTTTCTAAAATTTTGCTGCAGGTGATATTGTCTTCAAGCAGAAGGATACGCATTAAATTCTCCTGGAGTAACTACTCGCCGGGTAAGCATCTTAATTCAGATACCCACCGTAATTGTAACTGTTCACAAGGTGCAGGCAAGCGACAATAGGGAGACTCAGGGAAATTTTTGCGATAAGGCCGGCGTAGCACATTAGTCATACGTAAGCCGGACTAATCACGAAAAGATCTGGTTCCCTGTAGCAGTGTAAGCGTTCACCAGCACCTCATCTTCGCCCGTTTGGGCCTTCTCGAATAGCACAAGTATGCTTCGAAGTCCCAAACGAACGAATCTAAGGCACT
>JANTGB010000119.1 GCA_024763115.1 Desulfobulbaceae bacterium
CCATACAAATTATGAACAGGGCCTGGCAATAGGTGCCCTGGCTGCCTCAGGGGCTCCTTTAGCCACTGCTGATACAGGCAATGCTACTTATGTCCTGGGCCGCACCTATCAGGATATTGTTCAGGATATGGTTGACTGGTACTCGTGGAGCCAGATTGAGGGAACGAATTTTCCGACTGTCGGCGCCAGGGGTGGCTGGTATTATACTGCCGGAAACAACTGGGCTTCCTCTGCTAGTTATGGAGACAATTCGGCTGCCCAGTGGGCCTATGTCGGGCTTGAGGCAGGCGTTGAGAATTTTGGCGCCAATCTGCCTGCCTGGGTAAAAACCCAGTTGGCCGGTTACCTGCATAATCAGCTTATAAGTGGACTTGGATATGTATCATACCGGGCAAATGGCGGCACAAACAATGTCTGTCTCACCGGCGGCGCTCTGGTTGGCATGGCCCTGGTTGGCGAAACTTCTTACAACGCGCAGAACGGAGCAGGCAGCTACGCTGCGGATTTAGCAAATGTTCAGACATTTCTCGGCAATAACTGGCATGGCACATCAAACCGCTGGACCGAGAACTGGTACGGCCATCGGGCCTACTATACCATGTACGCTGTTATGAAGGGCCTGCGTCTCCAGGGAATTGATTCCCTGCCGGGCTCGCCAGGCACCTCTGACTGGTATAATGATTATGTCAGCGTAATTCTCCCTGACCAGTATTCTGATGGACACTGGCGGGGAACCGGCTGGATGGATGGCTATATTCGTGAAGATATGGGAACCGCCTTTGGCGTGCTTATTCTTACTCCCAGTGTCCTGACCCCGCCTCCGGTCGCCTGCTATAATGCCCAGCCTAATCCCGGATATCTTGATGTGCCGATTTCATTTGATCCTTCCTGTTCCTATCATTCCGACAGTAATAAAAATATTGTGCTGTATGAGTGGGATTTTGATAATGACGGCACCTATGACGCCTCAAGCGTGAATCCTGATGTTATAACCCATATATGGGATTCAGGAAGTTATGCTCTGGGCTCCTATCCGGTTACCCTGCGAATTACTGATGATTCCCCTGAGCCGCTGGATGATACTTATACAGTTAATATTGACTTGACCGTGCCGCCTCATCCTCCTGTCGCAGACGTTTCCGGGCCTTATGTTGTTTCATTATGCAGTAATGACTCTCTGACTCTGGATGGTTCCGCTTCCTGGGACATTGATGAGGGCCAGAGTGAAAGCGGTAATCCACCATTTGACACTATTACAGCTTACGAATGGGATATTGACGGCGCTCCATGGGATTATACCGGAGCAAACGGTGAAACCGTCTCGTTTGACAATACGGCAATCGCCGCAAATTTTACTGCCGGAGCCAATGGTATCGGTCTGAGAGTGACGGATAATACCGCAGCTGCCTATCCCGGCAGCGGTCAACCCGATCTGACCAGTGAAGGCTTTGGTACTCTTACAGTATATGACGGCTGTATCTGTGATCTGGCCGCCCGGGCCAAGAGAGGTAAAGTACAGCTAACCTGGAACCATACCGGTGCTGCCAGTTATGACATTTACCGCAGCACCACAGGTTCCAACAGCGGGTTTGTCCTGATTGCTGATGATCATGTAACAACCTATGCTACTTATCTTGACAGCAACGTAACCAGCGGCACTGAATACTGGTATCGGATAATAAGCAGTGATGATTGTGGATCTACAGTTGTCAATATCACTCCTCCTGTCAGTAGAAGAAGGTAAAACCGACCGCACTGAACAAGTATAAATATTGTGTGGCATCATAACTGCCGCTGATCAAAACCCCTGGTTTTCCAGGGCGGAAGGATTGGCGGCTTTTTTTATTTTTGGTAACTGTTACAGTGCCCTATTAAATAAAGTCATATTGCTAGGAGATAGCTGAATATAATGTTTAAAAATAATACTATTTGTGGCCGCTATAATATCTTCGCTATATCCGTACCAGTCATCATAATTGTATTTTTTACAATGACGCTGCCGGTTTTTCCGGTAAAGGCTGATACACCTACCTCCTCTTTAAATTGTGAAATAAATAATTCCCTTATTAATCTTACAGTTGAAAATATGCCGTTAAACAATATATTAGAATCTATATCCGCTAAAACCGGACTGATTTTAAAAACAAACAATCATGCTACGGAATTAATCACCTGTCATTTTAGTGGTACCACTCTTGCTGAAATCCTGGAAAAACTTCTGGTTAACTGGAACTATGCCCTGTTTTATAAAAATAACAGTCAAGGTTCTTCACAGCCGGATATCCTCTGGATTATAAAGAGGAATTTGCATAGACCAAATTTGAATATTGCAAAAAATAAACCATATATTAAAACCGAAAATATTACCGAAGTCCAGCAGGATAATCAACTGACATTTCCCCAGGAGGATATTACGGAAATTTTTGCGGACAGACAAAACATTATTGGCGGACTTACAGTAGAAAAATTTATCTCGGATGAGCAGATAACCGGGGTTGAAATTACCAGGCTTTCATCCGGATCACCGTTGCGGGATTTTGACCTGCAGGAAGAGGACATTATTTTTGATATTAACGGCCAGCCGGTCACCAACGCAAAAGAACTTGTTCAGGCATTAGCTGATTCTACAGATGGCAGGATGTCAGTCATCCGAATTGAAAGACAGCATAATAATGAGATTGACCCAATCTACATAGAGCTTCATTAAAGATTAACTCAAAAATAAATTCACAGAGATGAGGTGATTGTAACTGCTTACAGGGTGCCGGATATTTTCGTGATCAGGTCGGCGCAGCCAGCGTATTAGTCATACGTAAGCCGGGCTGATCGCGGAAAGAGTCGGTGCCCTGTGAGCAGTTACTTTAAATGTTTAGATTACGCCTCAGAATGTGAAGTTATTTTTGAGTGAGCCCTTACCCACTAAAGTGGAAGAAAACCTCAGGGTTCTTAGGATAAGTCCCTTAACAGTAGAGGCAAGTAATTTATATCAAAGAAGTTTTTTAATTTCTTGCCATAAAAAACACAAAAATTAATTATAAGGGACTAAAAACCACCTATTGATATGTACATTATAGAACCAGCAGTGTATAATTTTGCAGCAGCCGTTATTGTTTCAACAATAACATTTCAACTTTAATAAAATAATATTTAAATTTGAACATTCTTATAAACATTGATATTTCAGAGAGATATTTACCATATAAACTAAAATAACCAGCAGTTATATCACTATCAGTAATACTGGCAAACATTTTGCATTTATGAAATTTAAAATTCACGACTTCCCAGCGTGTATTGTTCGTATTCCCCTTCTATTTTTATGTTTCCGGTGGGAAAACAATTTTTTCCCACCGGAAATGGTTCTTCCACATATATGTAACAGAAAATTAATTTCCTTGAGAAGGAATTCCTAATTATAATTAGTTGTTTTATAGAAAAATCAACCTCTATTGTGTGGACAAACAACAACTAAGACTACTTTTACCTCACATATTGTATAATAACATTCATGTCCTTTTTCGCTAAAATTTTAACAATTACCGTCTTGCTCGCCCTGCTTTTTGCTCTGGGTTTTGCCCTCTGGGGCGAAGAGTTTGAAATTCTCTTCAACCAGCAGGCCTGTGTTGCCTGGTTTAGCCGGATAAAACCCTATGCCTGGCTTCTGGGAATAGCACTTTTAATCGGAGATCTAATCCTGCCCGTTCCAGCCACCGGCATTATGGCCTCTTTAGGCGTAGTATATGGCTTTTGGCTCGGAACTCTATTCAGCATAACAGGTTCGCTGGCTGCCGGCTTTATAGGCTATGGATTGGCCCGTTTTGCCGGCCGCAAGTTTACTCTACTTATTACCGATCAGGAAGAGATTGACCGATTTCAGCATCTCTTTAACAGTTGGGGAGGCGCGGCAATTATTGTCAGCCGGATAATGCCTATCATGCCGGAGGTTATGACAATTCTGGCAGGTTTTGCCAAAATGAATCTGATCAGATTTTCCATGGCCTTGCTGAGCGGCACCATTCCCACCTGTTTTCTTTTTGTTTATCTTGGCTCATCTACCAGGGCGGAACCGGTCTGGGGCATGGCTGCGGCAGTGCTGCTTCCCCTGCTGGTCTGGCCGGTTTTCCTTCGCTATTATGTTCCTGCAAAGCGGACTTCGTCCCGAAATTTTTTTTAAACAGCCCAAGACGCACTTCACATTCAAAAAGAAATGGTGGCAGCGTATGGTAGAGGAAGTTGTCCTGGTTGATCAGGCGGATAACACAATCGGAGTTAAAGAAAAACTACGGGCCCATCTCCAGGGAAATCTGCACAGAGCCTTTTCTATTTTTGTTTTTAATTCCAAGCACGAATTGTTAATGCAGCAGAGAAACAAGTTAAAATATCATACTCCGGGTCTCTGGAGCAACACCTGCTGCAGCCATCCCCGCCCCAATGAAGAACTTGAGTCGGCAGCCCATCGGCGTCTTCGAGAAGAGATGGGTTTTAACTGTAAATTAACAAAAATTTTTAGTTGTTATTACAATTTAAAACTTGACAATAATCTAATTGAACATGAACATGATCATGTGTTTATTGGTTTTTTTAACGGAGAGCCATTGCCGGTTCCTGCCGAGGTAGACAACTGGCAATGGATTTCAATGAAAAAATTAAAAGAGCAAATAGAGACCTCACCTCATTTGTTCACACCCTGGTTTAAAATTATCATCCTTAACCATGCTGCAAAGCTCAACAGTGTCCTGCTCAGGCACAAAATCTGAAAATTAAATGAATAATAACGCTGAAAAAAAAAGAAAAGTCGGGCTTTGGTTGATCGGGGTAAAAGGATTAATTTCGGCCACGGTTATAATTGGCGCTTTTGCCATGCGCAGAGGGCTGACAACGACCACAGGCATGGTAACGGCATCTTCTGTTTTTACCGACCTCGGTTTGGTCGATGTTAATGATTTTATATTCGGCGGTTGTGATATCCGCCGTGAACCCCTGCTTGATTGCGCCCGGCGGGCAATGAAAGAAGGTATTACCCTTGACAGTTTTATTTTTGATAAAATCACCTCGGATCTCGAAAAAACAGAAGAAAACATTTGTGCGGGAACAGTACATAATTGTGGAGACATTATCGAAAATATGGCGGATGGATTGCCTGCCGGCAACAAAAAATTATCTGACGAATTATTGACAATTCGCCAAAACTTGAAAACGTTCAAAGAGAGGAACAAGCTTGATTCGGTAGTTGTTATAAATCTAACCTCAACTGAACCTCCTTTAACAATTAAACCATGTCATCATAATCTTGAAGAATTCGCTAAATGTGTCAAAAGTAATAATGCAGATGTCGGCAGGGCCAGCACACTTTATGCCTATGGCGCCATTCTCGAGGGATGCTCCTATGTCAACTTTACCCCTTCCAACGGTGCTCTTATCCCGGCTTTGATTGAGCTGGCGGAACAAAGAGGGGTACCGGTCATGGGCAATGACGGCAAGACCGGCGAGACCCTGGTTAAATCCGCCCTGGCCCCCATGTTTCTTTCCAGAAATCTTGAAATTTTAAGCTGGGAAGGAGTGAACATGCTGGGCAATATGGACGGTATGGTTTTAAATGATCCCAAGAACTGTGAAACAAAATTAAAATCAAAGGATAAGGTTCTGCAGAAGATCATGGGATATGCCCCCCATTCAAAGGTGCATATCCATTATGTGCCGTCGTTGGCTGATCAGAAAACCGCCTGGGATCTGATCCATTTCCGGGGATTTCTTGGCGGCAAAATGTCGCTGCAATTTACCTGGCAGGGTTATGATTCGATTCTGGCAGCTCCCCTGGTGCTTGATCTGGCTCGGCTGGCTGATTTTGCCAAACAACGTGGTGAGGCCGGCCTTATGCCTCATCTGGCCAATTTTTTCAAGTCTCCCCTGGGAGTGGAAGAATATCGGCATGAGGCTCAGTATGAAATGCTATTGGATTATGCTGCAAATGCCGGGAATAAACATTATGGAGGAATGATTAATGAATAAACTAAAAATAAGCCTTATTGTTCTGCTCTTCTTTTTCAGTGGTGTCGCTCTGTCATCGGCTCAACAATCTGCTGTCTCACCACCGCTACTTCCTGATGACGGCCCCATGATTCAAGCTCCTCCTTTGCGGATGATTGCTCCCGGTATTTTTGAAATTGATGGCTGCCGAATTATTAAGAAAGAAAATCGAATAGAATTTCCAGCTGAGATAAATATGGATAACGGATTACTGGAATATGTTCTGGTCGGTAATTCCGGCAAACTGCATGAGAGTCTGTTGCGTACCAGAGTTTCTCCTTATGCTATCCAGATATCTCTACTGCTGCTGGGCCTTGAAGGCACGCCTGAGCCCCTTGCCGAGCAGGGGCAGAACAGGATACCCGGTGGAGATCGAGTCCAAATCAAGGTAAGCTGGAAAAATAAGGGACACCAACAAATTATACCTGTTGCACAATGGATCAGCAAAGGTGGCAAGGCAGTCCGGACAATACCCTGGGTCTTTACCGGTTCAGTGATCATGGACGGTGTTTTCCTGGCCCAGGTTGAAAAATCTGTTATTGCTGTTTACCATGATCCCACAGCCCTTATTGACCATCAGCTTGCCGAGGGCAGCAATGATGAAATCTGGCAGGTTAACAGTGCCACAGTACCGCCCAAGGGGACAAAAGTAAAAATTATTATCGAAAAATTAACAAAATAAAGGGACAGCAAGATGAATAAAAAATTTAAATACTTAATTCCGTTGGCTACCATAATGTTTTATACTTTTTTTATTTCAATGGGACAGGCCAATGAGGTAAAAATCAACGAAAAAGATTCAACTCCTGACTATTCGCTGAAAAATGAAGTTCAGCATGCCATTGAAAGGGGGTTGAGCTGGCTGGGGAAAAACCAGGCTCAGGGCGGTTACTGGTCTCAGC